>NZ_JBKFSQ010000004.1:0-171895 GCF_046569525.1 Salmonella sp. 741265055_HSA
GCACTGCCCAGGTCCAAAATGGCAAGTAAAATAGCCCTAATGGGATAGGCTCTTATGCTGTCTCTTATTCCATACTGATAACCATTATTCCCCATCAGCATATAGATATGCGAAATCCTTACTTCCCCATATCTGGCTGGAAGGTATGCTGGGAAGGTATCCCAATTTCATACAGTTAAGGACAGGCCATGAGTAAGATTTATGAAGATAACTCGCTGACTATCGGTCATACGCCGCTGGTTCGACTGAACCGTATCGGTAATGGACGCATTCTGGCGAAGGTGGAGTCGCGCAACCCGAGCTTCAGCGTCAAGTGCCGTATCGGCGCCAATATGATTTGGGATGCCGAAAAGCGTGGCGTACTGAAACCTGGCGTGGAACTGGTGGAGCCGACCAGTGGCAACACCGGTATTGCGCTGGCGTATGTCGCCGCCGCGCGCGGTTACAAACTCACCCTGACCATGCCGGAGACCATGAGCATTGAACGCCGCAAGCTACTCAAAGCATTAGGCGCGAATCTGGTGCTGACCGAAGGGGCGAAAGGGATGAAAGGCGCTATTCAGAAAGCCGAAGAAATTGTCGCCAGCGATCCGCAAAAATATCTCCTGCTCCAGCAGTTCAGCAACCCTGCCAACCCGGAAATCCATGAAAAAACCACCGGCCCGGAAATCTGGGAAGACACCGATGGTCAGGTGGATGTGTTTATCTCCGGCGTCGGCACTGGCGGTACGTTAACCGGCGTCACGCGTTATATCAAAGGGACGAAGGGTAAAACCGATCTTATCACCGTTGCGGTAGAACCCACTGACTCCCCGGTTATCGCCCAGGCGCTGGCTGGTGAAGAGATCAAACCGGGCCCACATAAAATTCAGGGCATCGGCGCAGGCTTCATCCCGGGCAACCTGGATCTGAAACTGATTGATAAAGTGGTTGGCATCACCAATGAAGAAGCCATTTCTACCGCGCGCCGTCTGATGGAAGAGGAAGGTATTCTGGCGGGAATTTCTTCCGGCGCCGCGGTTGCTGCAGCGCTTAAGCTGCAGGAAGATGAAAGCTTTACCAATAAGAATATTGTGGTTATCCTACCTTCATCAGGTGAGCGTTATCTGAGCACCGCGTTGTTCGCCGATCTCTTTACTGAGAAAGAACTGCAACAGTGATGCCAGCATGTTAAAAACGCGTAAAAAAGCACCTTTTTGGGTGCTTTTTTGTGGCCTGCTTCAAACTTTCACCTCACCTGGCATTGATTCACCCTGCCGGAACTGGTATTTAACCAGACTAATTATTTTGATGCGCGAAATTAATCGTTACAGGAAAAGCGTTAGCTGAATCGATTTTATGATTTGGTTCAAATCTTCCTTTCGCGGCATAATGTTTAATGACGAGCGAAACGTCAGCGGCCATAAGTTGCCAGCAACGGATTGCGTAGAACACCTTTTGTGTCGCGTCCCGTTTACGCCGGCGCTAACAATACAGGCTAAAGTTGAGCCGCCAGGCTAGACTTTAGTTCCACAACACTAAACCTATAAGTTGGGGAAATACAATGTTCCAGCAAGAAGTTACCATTACCGCTCCGAACGGTCTGCACACCCGCCCTGCTGCTCAGTTTGTTAAAGAAGCAAAAGGCTTCACTTCTGAGATTACTGTGACTTCCAACGGCAAAAGCGCCAGCGCGAAAAGCCTGTTTAAACTGCAGACTCTGGGCCTGACTCAAGGCACCGTCGTCACCATCTCCGCAGAAGGTGAAGATGAGCAGAAAGCGGTTGAACATCTGGTCAAACTGATGGCGGAACTCGAGTAAGTTTTTTTCCGGGTTCTTTTAAAAATCAGTCACAAGTAAGGTAGGGTTATGATTTCAGGCATTTTAGCATCCCCGGGTATCGCTTTCGGCAAAGCACTGCTGCTGAAAGAAGACGAAATCGTCATTGACCGGAAAAAAATTTCTGCCGACAAGGTTGATCAGGAAGTTGAACGTTTTCTGAGCGGTCGTGCCAAGGCATCTGCGCAACTGGAAGCGATCAAGACAAAAGCTGGTGAAACGTTCGGTGAAGAAAAAGAAGCCATCTTTGAAGGGCATATTATGCTGCTCGAAGATGAGGAGCTGGAGCAGGAAATCATAGCCCTGATTAAAGATAAGCACATGACGGCTGACGCAGCCGCGCATGAAGTTATCGAAGGTCAGGCCACTGCCCTGGAAGAACTGGATGATGAATACCTGAAAGAGCGCGCGGCTGACGTACGTGATATCGGTAAGCGCCTGCTGCGCAACATCCTGGGTCTGGCCATTATCGATCTGAGCGCGATTCAGGAAGAAGTTATCCTGGTTGCCGCTGACCTGACGCCATCAGAAACCGCACAGCTGAACCTGCAGAAAGTGCTGGGCTTCATCACCGACGCGGGCGGACGCACGTCTCATACCTCCATCATGGCGCGTTCTCTGGAACTGCCAGCGATCGTAGGTACCGGTAGCGTCACCTCTCAGGTGAAAAACGGCGATTATCTGATTCTGGATGCCGTAAACAACCAGGTTTACGTCAACCCGACCAACGATGTTATTGAGCAACTGCGCGCCGTCCAGGAGCAGGTTGCGACCGAGAAAGCGGAACTTGCAAAACTGAAAGATCTGCCGGCAATCACGCTGGATGGACATCAGGTTGAAGTTTGCGCCAACATCGGTACCGTTCGCGACGTTGAAGGCGCTGAGCGTAACGGCGCGGAAGGCGTTGGTCTGTATCGTACTGAATTCCTGTTCATGGATCGCGACGCGCTGCCGACGGAAGAAGAGCAGTTTGCCGCCTATAAAGCGGTCGCTGAAGCGTGCGGCTCGCAGGCGGTTATCGTCCGTACCATGGACATTGGCGGCGACAAAGAGCTGCCGTACATGAACTTCCCGAAAGAAGAGAACCCGTTCCTGGGCTGGCGCGCCGTGCGTATCGCCATGGATCGCAAAGAGATCCTGCGTGACCAGGTTCGCGCGATTCTGCGTGCCTCCGCTTTCGGTAAATTGCGCATTATGTTCCCGATGATCATCTCTGTTGAAGAAGTTCGCGCGCTGCGCAAAGAGATTGAAATCTACAAACAGGAACTGCGTGACGAAGGTAAAGCATTTGACGAAAGCATTGAGATTGGCGTGATGGTGGAAACACCGGCTGCGGCGACAATTGCGCGTCATTTAGCCAAAGAAGTTGATTTCTTTAGTATCGGCACCAATGATTTAACGCAGTACACCCTGGCAGTTGACCGTGGTAATGATATGATTTCACACCTTTACCAGCCAATGTCACCGTCCGTACTGAACTTGATCAAGCAAGTTATTGATGCTTCTCATGCAGAAGGTAAATGGACTGGCATGTGTGGTGAGCTTGCAGGCGACGAACGTGCTACACTTCTGTTGCTGGGGATGGGTCTGGACGAATTCTCTATGAGCGCCATTTCTATCCCGCGCATTAAGAAGATTATCCGTAACACGAACTTCGAAGATGCGAAGGTGTTAGCAGAGCAGGCTCTTGCTCAACCGACAACGGACGAGTTAATGACGCTGGTTAACAAGTTCATTGAAGAAAAAACAATCTGCTAATCCACGAGATGCGGCCCAATTTACTGCTTAGGAGAAGATCATGGGTTTGTTCGATAAACTAAAATCTCTGGTTTCTGATGATAAGAAAGACACCGGAACTATTGAGATTGTTGCCCCGCTCTCTGGCGAGATCGTCAACATCGAAGACGTGCCGGATGTAGTTTTTGCTGAAAAAATCGTTGGTGATGGCATCGCTATCAAACCAACCGGTAACAAAATGGTCGCCCCTGTTGACGGCACCATCGGCAAAATCTTTGAAACCAACCATGCGTTCTCTATCGAATCCGATAGCGGCATTGAGCTGTTCGTTCACTTCGGTATCGACACCGTTGAGCTGAAAGGCGAAGGCTTCAAGCGTATTGCTGAAGAAGGTCAGCGCGTGAAAGTTGGCGATCCGGTCATCGAGTTCGATCTGCCGTTGCTGGAAGAAAAAGCCAAGTCTACCCTGACTCCGGTTGTTATCTCCAACATGGATGAAATCAAAGAACTGATCAAACTGTCCGGTAGCGTGACCGTGGGTGAAACTCCGGTTATCCGCATTAAGAAGTAATTCTTGCCGCAGTGAAGAATGGCGCCTTTGGGCGCCATTTTTTTGCCTGTAGGCCGGATAAGGCGCTTGCGCCGCCATCCGGCGATGGTGCGGCGCACTGCCTGATGGCGCTACGCTTATCAGGCCTACAAGGTTGCGAACATTTCAGCGCCAATCCACGGGTTACAACTGCGAGGTCACCGGGCGAAAGCACTTCTCGCGCATCAGGATCTTCATCCCATCCGGGCCACTCTCCAGCATCCTGCGTTCGGAATCGGACACTTGCAACTCGCACTGATAGCCGCCAGTGATGCCAAATATCGCTCGCGCCACGCAGATATCTTCCAGCGCGTCCAGCCCGCTCGTTTCAAAATGCCCCACGATACGTCCCTGCTGGCGAACCACCAGCCGATAACTCTTCATCGCGCCTCCCCTGCCGGCGGCAGAATTAACTCATCACAGCCACACTGCTGTGTCCAGGTCATCACCTCCAGCACGCGCTGCGCCGCATCTTTTGCCGCGGTCGTCAGTTTTTTTCCCTGCACAATACCGCTGACCAGCTCGGCGCAGAAGAGATCTCCCGTCCCTTTTAACTCCGTCGCCACCCGCGGATGAGCAAAGACCTCCACGACCTGCGCGGTAACGACGGCAACCGTTATGGTCTCCAGAGATTCACCCGGCGCGCTGGTGATAACCACCCATTTCAGCGTATCGGAAAGCAGCGATTGCGCCGCCGCCACCGCCTCTTCCAGCGTGCGACACGGTTTACCACTCAGCATCTCCAGCTCAAATACGTTCGGCGTTAGCCCCTGCGCCTGCGGCAACAAATGTGTGCGATAAGCCTGCGGAATTTCCGCCTGCACATACATTCCACTGTCGGTATCGCCAATGACCGGATCGACAAGAATACACACCTCCGGATGCGAAGCCCGGATCGCCATTAGCCACTTCGAAAGCAAGACAATTTGGTCTGCGCTGCCCATGTAACCGGTGGTAATCGCTTTTAATTCACGTAGCGCATCGCGCTCATTCAACGCCGTAAGGTAGCCTGCAAACCACTCGGCGGGAATAATGCCGCCATAAAAGGTTGTATAGTGCGGCGTATTGCTGAATAGCACCGTCGGGACCGCCGTCACGCGTAGTCCCTGCGCTTTAATGGCCGGAACAGCGATGCTGTTGCCTACGCTGCCGTACACGACCTGTGACTGGACGGCGACGATATCGGTCTGTAACGCCCGATGGTTGTCGTCGAAGAGCACTGACTGAATATCACTCTCTTGTCCCATAAAATTTTCCTCTCGCTGGACAGCAGGCTACCGCCTCATTATCATTGTCATATGCTAAAATTCATTTTGTCATAGGTCAATAATGATCGACGGAAAAACCGCTAACGAAATTTTTGACAGTATCCGTCAACACATTATCGCCGGCACGTTACGGGCGGAGGATTCGCTCCCGCCGGTACGGGAGCTGGCAAGCGAATTAAAGGTGAACCGCAATACCGTCGCAGCGGCGTATAAACGGCTGATAACGGCGGGACTGGCGCAAAGTTTAGGCCGCAATGGGACGGTGATTAAAGGCAGTCCGTCTCCCGTAGCGCTGGAAGGCGGCGATCCGCATACGCCTCTGCACGACCTTTCCGGCGGCAATCCCGATCCGCAGCGTCTGCCTGACCTTAGCCGTTATTTTGCTCGTCTCAGCCGCACGCCGCATCTCTACGGCGATGCGCCCGTTTCCCCTGAACTACACGCCTGGGCGGCGCGCTGGCTACGGGATGCCACCCCCGTCGCAGGCGAAATTGATATCACCAGCGGAGCTATCGACGCTATCGAAAGACTGCTTTGCGCGCATCTGCTGCCGGGCGACAGCGTCGCGGTGGAAGATCCCTGTTTTTTAAGCAGTATCAATATGCTGCGCTATGCCGGTTTTAGCGCCAGCCCGGTCAGTGTGGATAGCGAAGGAATGCAGCCTGAAAAGCTGGAACAGGCGCTAAACCAGGGCGCGCGGGCAGTGATCTTAACGCCGCGCGCACACAACCCTACCGGCTGTAGCCTGAGCGCTCGCCGTGCCGCTGCGCTGCAAAATATACTGGCGCGTTACCCTCAGGTAGTGGTCATTATCGACGATCACTTCGCTCTACTTTCTTCGTCGCCCTGGCAGCCGGTTATTGCGCAGACAACGCAACACTGGGCGGTGATACGCTCCGTTTCCAAAGCCCTTGGCCCTGATTTACGTCTTGCTATTGTCGCCAGCGACAGCGCGACCTCGGCAAAACTTCGGCTGCGGCTAAATGCCGGTAGTCAGTGGGTCAGCCATCTGTTACAGGATCTGGTCTACGCCTGCCTGACCGACCCTGAGTATCAGCACAGGCTGGCGCAAACGCGGCTGTTTTACGCCGCCCGGCAACAAAAACTGGCCCGCGCCCTACAGCAATATGGCATCGCCATTTCTCCCGGCGACGGCGTGAATGCCTGGCTCCCGCTGGACACCCATAGCCAGGCTACCGCGTTTACGCTGGCAAAATCCGGCTGGCTGGTACGTGAGGGAGAAGCCTTTGGCGTAAGCGCGCCGTCTCACGGTCTACGTATCACGCTGTCGACATTAAATGACAGCGAGATCAACACGCTGGCGGCTGATATCCATCAGGCGCTAAATCGCTAACAGGAGAAAATAACGTGCGAGTTCATTTTGTTGTCCATGAGTCGTTTGAATCCGCTGGCGCTTATCTGAAATGGGCTGAAGATCGCGGTTATACCATTTCATGGTCGCGCGTCTATGCCGGAGAAGCGCTACCGCCCAATGCCGATGAGTTCGATATGCTCGTGGTATTTGGCGGTCCGCAGTCGCCGCGCACCACCCGCGAAGAGTGCCCATACTTTGACTCTCGCGCCGAACAGCACTTAATTAATCAGGCGATTACGGCCCGGCGGATGGTTATCGGCATTTGTCTTGGTTCACAGCTCATTGGCGAGGCGCTGGGCGCCGCTGTGTGCCAAAGTCCGGAAAAAGAGATTGGTCACTACCCTATTACGCTCACTGAAGCCGGTCTGCGGCATCCGCTTATCACCCACTTTGGCTCCCCGTTAACCGTCGGCCACTGGCACAACGATATGCCAGGACTCACCGATCAGGCGACCGTGCTGGCCGAAAGCGAAGGCTGTCCACGTCAGATAGTGCAGTACGGTAATTTTGTCTACGGCTTCCAGTGTCATATGGAATTTACCGTCGAGGCGGTTGAAGGATTAATCCAACATTCGCAGCAGGAGCTGGCCGACGCGCAAGGGAAGCGTTTTATCCGCTCGGTTGCCGAGATGCGCGCATGGGATTACCAGCAAATGAATGAAAAGCTGTGGCGTTTTCTGGATGAACTCACGCTGGCGCACTCACAGAAATAACCACACCAGGAGTGCAACTTATTACCCGGCTAACGGTCTGAGGTGCAGTGATTATCGCATGAAAAAGGATTTTACCATGAAGAAAATTGTCTGCGCCGTCGTTGCGCTCCTGCTGACCCTCCCCGCCTGGGCGAAGCTAAACGCCCACGAAGAAGCGCGCATTAACGCCATGCTGAATGCGCTGGCGCAGAAAAAGGATCTGACATTCGTTCGTAACGGTGATGCGCATAACTGCGAGGAAGCCGTATCGCACCTGCGCTTAAAACTGGGCAACACGCGCAATCGTATCGACACCGCCGAACAGTTTATCGATAAAGTCGCGTCGTCGTCGTCCATCACCGGAAAATCCTATATCGTTAAAATTCCCGGTAAAAGCGATGAAAACGCGCAGCCTTATTTACATGCGCTTATTGCGGAAACGGATAAAACGCTATAACACACGGGTGCCATACGACGATGGCACCTCGTTTAAATCCCTGCCCCCTGGCTGAAATGCTCTTCACCAAACACGCCGGTAGACAAGTAACGGTCGCCGCGATCGCAGATGATCGCCACCACTATCGCGCCGGGCGTGGCTCGTGCGACGCGTAACGCGCCCGCTACCGCGCCGCCAGAGCTGACGCCGCAGAAAATCCCTTCACGAACCGCCAGTTCACGCATGGTGTTTTCGGCATCATTCTGATGAATATCCAGCACCTCATCTACCAGCGAGGCGTTAAAAATGCCCGGCATATATTCCGCAGACCAGCGTCGAATACCCGGAATACTGCTGCCCTCTTCCGGCTGTAGGCCAACGATAGTGACCGGCGTTTCCTGCTCGCGCAGAAAACGCGACACGCCGGTAATGGTGCCGGTGGTGCCCATGCTGGAGACAAAATGGGTGATGCGACCTGACGTTTGCCGCCAGATTTCCGGGCCGGTGGTGGTGTAGTGGGCGTAGGGGTTATCAGGATTATTAAACTGATCGAGCAGTTTACCTTCTCCGCGCTCAGACATAGCGAGCGCTAAATCGCGCGCCCCTTCCATTCCCTGCTCTTTAGTGACCAGAATCAGTTCCGCGCCATAGGCCCGCATTGCCGCCCGACGCTCCTGGCTCATGTTGTCTGGCATCAATAGCTTCATGCGATAACCTTTCAGCGCGGCGATCATCGCCAGCGCAATGCCAGTGTTGCCGCTGGTCGCTTCAATCAGGACATCGCCCGGTTTAATTTCCCCGCGCTTTTCCGCCTCGACAATCATCGATAGCGCCGCGCGATCTTTCACCGATCCTGCCGGATTATTGCCTTCCAGCTTGACCCAGATTTCACTGCCGTTATCCGGCCCCAGACGTTGTAATTTGACCAGCGGCGTATTGCCGATGGTTTGTTCTAATGTATTCACGTTTTCAGCTCAATAAAAATGCCGGGTGGCGCTGTGCTTACCCGGCCTACAGGTCATGCTGCACCTGGTAAGCCCGGTATGCGTAGCGCCACCGGGCGATAACTATACAAATTAACCTATCAGGCCGATTGCGCCAGAGCAAGTTCCTCTTCACGCGTTTCAATACGCTGGTCGCCGTTATACAGACGCGCTTTTTGCAGTCCAACAAATAAACGCTCGCCGCGAACCGGAACATCCTCACCCGCCATCACCACCGTCAGCGGATCGTGATACCACCCCAGCGGCTGTACCACTAACTGTGTATAGTGACCTTTCGGGCTGGCCTCAATGACCTGTACTGGTAGCGGAGAATCCAGGCTGGTGCGGCGGCTAATATCCACCTCCCACGGACGCAGGAACAGATCGACCGGCCCCTGGTACGCGGGCGTATAACCCAGCGGCCAGCGATGCGCGCCAACGTGAAACTGCCCGCCGCGGACGGTGCCTGTCAGACGATTCACCTCGCCCATAAACTCCAGTACAAAGCGGGTTGCCGGTTCACGCCACACTCGATCCGGCGCATCAGCCTGTTCGATATTGCCCTGACTCATTACCACCACCCGATCCGCCACTTCCGTCGCTTCTTCCTGATCGTGGGTGACAAAGACGCTGGTGAATTTCAGTTCTTCATGTAGCTGGCGTAACCAGCGACGTAACTCTTTACGTACCTGGGCATCCAGCGCGCCAAAGGGTTCATCCAGCAGTAGAATTTGCGGTTCCACGGCAAGCGCGCGCGCCAGCGCCACGCGCTGTTTTTGTCCGCCGGAAAGCTGGGCGGGGAAGCGATCCGCGAGGTGCGCCAGTTGCACCATCTCCAGCAATTGCGTCACTTTCGTTTTAATCGCCGCCGCAGTTGGGCGGTCGCGTCGCGGCAGCACCGTCAGGCCAAAAGCGATGTTGTCAAACACCGTCATATGGCGAAACAGCGCATAGTGCTGAAACACAAAACCGACTTTACGCTCACGCGCGTGCAGGCGGCTAACGTCCGTACCGTGGAAACGAATATGGCCGCTGGACTGATGTTCCAGCCCGGCAATAATGCGCAGCAGCGTCGTTTTGCCGGAACCAGACGGCCCCAACAAGGCAACCATCTGGCCGGAAGGAATATCCAGCGAGATATCATTCAGTACCTGAGTGCGACCAAACGATTTCTTAATTCTGGCGATCTCAATGCTCATGATTTTCCTCCTGTTGCGCGCGTTTTTCCTGATTCTCCAGACGCCATTGCAACATGCTCTTCAAAAACAGGGTAATAATCGCCATTAGCGTCAACAATGCGGCGGCGGTAAAGGAGCCGACGGTGTTGTAGTCCTGCTCCAGTAATTCAATCTGTAACGGTAGCGATAACGTTTCGCCGCGAATCGAGCCGGACACCACCGACACCGCGCCAAACTCGCCAATCGCGCGGGCGTTGGTTAACACCACGCCGTAGAGTAGCGCCCAGCGAATATTCGGCAACGTTACGCGGCGAAACATTTGCCAGCCGGATGCGCCCAGTAAAATCGCCGCCTCATCTTCCTGACTGCCCTGGCTGAGCATTACTGGCACCAGTTCGCGCACCACAAACGGACAGGTGACAAAAATAGTAACCAGTACCATCCCCGGCCAGGAGAACATCATTTGCAAATTATGCTCATCCAGCCAGCCGCCCAGCGGGCCGTTGGAACCATAAAACAGCAGATAGACCAGACCGGCCACCACCGGCGAGACGGCAAAGGGAATATCCAGCAGGGTCAGCAATAGCTGACGTCCGGGGAAGTTAAAGCGCGTCACCAGCCACGCCAGCAGAATGCCGAACACCAGATTCACCGGCACTGCGATCAAGGCAATCAACACCGTCAGCCAGATGGCGTGCAGCATGTCCGGATCGGCCAGATTTTGCAGTACCGGCATTAACCCTTTGCTGAACGCCTGCACGAAGATGTAAATCATCGGCACCAGCAGGATAAACGCCGAAACCAGCATCCCGACGCCAATCAGAAACCATTTTCCCCAGTTAATACGGGGGACGTTGTATCGCTTCAATTGAGTCACTTCCGCCATTAATGACCTACCACACGTCGACCAAAGCGACTTTGCAAAGTATTGATAGAGAACAGCAGCAGCAAGGATGCCGCAAGGATCACCGAGGCAATGGCGCTGGCGGCGGGGTAATCAAACTCCTGCAAACGCACAAAAATCATCAGCGAGGTCACTTCTGTTTTCCAGGCGATATTTCCGGCGATAAAAATCACCGCGCCAAACTCGCCCAGGCTACGGGTAAAAGAGAGCGCCACGCCGGCAATCAGCGCAGGCGACAGCTCAGGCAGCACGACTTTGCGAAAACTTTGCAGGCGGGTGGCCCCCAGCGTTTGTGCCGCTTCTTCATATTCCGGCCCCAGCTCTTCCAGTACCGGCTGGACGGTGCGCACCACAAATGGAATGCTGGTAAAGGCCATCGCCACCGCAATACCGAGCCAGGTATAGGTCACTTTGATATCAAACTGCGCGAGAAACTGACCGTAGAAACCGTTCACTGAGAACAGCGAGGCCAGCGTTAATCCCGCTACCGCTGTCGGCAGCGCAAATGGCAGATCCATCAGCGCATCCAGCAACGTGCGCCCTGGAAAACGGTAGCGGGTTAAAATCCACGCCATCAGCAGGCCAAACACGCCGTTAAAAATCGATGCCACAAATGCCGCCAGTAGCGTCACTTTATAAGCAGCCACCACCTGTGGGTTGGTCACGACATCCCAGTATTGCGACCAGCTCATCTGTGAGAGCTGCATCACCAGCGCGCTCAACGGCAACAGCAGGATCAGGCAGACAAACAGCAAACTGGTGCCGAGGCTTAACGTAAAGCCGGGCAGCACGCGTCGGGAAGAAACGGCAAGCATTACTTACGCCCCGCCGCCAACAGTTTGTCCAGCTCGCCGCCGCTGGCAAAGTGCGTTTTCATCACCTCAGGCCACGTGCCAAATTTTTCTTCCACGCGGAACAGTTCGGTCTGCGGGAATTTATCTGCTTGCTTGCCCATGATTTCCGGGTTATTCACGCGGTAGTAGTAATGGGTGATGATGGTCTGCGCCTGCGGGCTATACAGCCAGTTAAGGTAAGCTTTGGCGGCTTTTTCTGTGCCGTTGGCCTTCACGTTTTTATCCACCCAGGCAACCGGGAATTCAGCAAGAATGTTCGTTTTCGGGATCACCACTTCAAATCCCTGGGCTTCATATTGTTTGCGGATGTTGTTCACTTCCGATTCAAAACTAATCAGCACATCGCCCAGACCACGCTCGGCAAAGGTAGTCGTAGCGCCGCGGCCGCCGGTATCAAACACTTCGACGTTTTTCAGGAACTGGATCATAAACTGTTCGGTTTTGGCTTTATCGCCGCCGTCCGCGTTATCCGCCGCGCCCCATGCCGCCAGATACGTGTAACGGGCGTTGCCGGAGGTTTTCGGGTTAGGGAAAATCAGCTTCACGTCGGAACGTACAAGATCGCTCCAGTCGTGAATATTTTTCGGGTTCCCCTTGCGCACCAGGAAGCCCATCGTGGAATAGAATGGCGAACTGTTGTTCGGCAGACGGCTTTGCCAGTCGGCAGGGATCAGTTTGCCTTTATCATGAAGAATCTGTACGTCGGTCACCTGATTGTAGGTCACGACGTCTGCCTTCAGACCCTGCAAAATCGCCAGCGCCTGTTTTGATGACCCGGCATGAGACTGCTTAATCGTCAGCTTATCGCCGCCGTTATCCTTCGCCCATTGTTGCTCAAACGGCGGGTTAAGGGCGGCAAACAGCTCGCGGGAGACATCGTATGAGCTGTTCAGCAGCTCCGTTGCCTGCGCCTGCCCTGCCAGTAACAGCATTGCTGCCAGCGTCAGGGGTCTCTTTTTCAGTAAGTTAACGGCCATTGCGCACCCTTATAAATTTAATGACTTTCTTATGGTCATCATATTTATAACCAGCGCTAAAGGAGTAACGGTTTTATATACCGTTTGATGATTTGAAAGTTGAAAAGGGAATAAGAGAATCCCTCCCCACGCGGCGCGGGGAGGAGACCGGCCTCAATCAGACGCCAACGCTCACGCTTTCAGGCAGGGTACTGCCGCCATCAATGACGTTTTGCGTTCCGGTAAGATAGCTGGACTCATCGGAAGCCAGAAATGCCGCCAGTTCCCCTACTTCCAGCGGATCGGCAAGGCGGCGTAGCGGAATAGCTTTTGCCATTTCCGTTAATACCGATTCCGGATCGTCAGGGTTAGACTGACGGGCAATGCTTTCCGCCATCGGCGTTCTTACATAACCGGGGCAGATGGCATTCACGCGAATACCGGACTGCGCATACTCTACCGCCAGCGATTTGGTTAAACCGACAATGGCGGCTTTTGACAGCGCATAGGCCGTTTCACCCGGGTCCGCCACCATATCTCCCGTGACGGAAGACATCATCACAATGCGGCCATCTTTACGTTTAATCATCTCCGGCAGGACGGCTTTGGTGACGTTCCAGACACCTTTAATATTAATATCAATGTGGAAATCGCGATCTTCTTCACTCATATCGAGGAAGTTGCCCAGACGGCACACGCCAGCGTTATTCACCAAAATATCAATTCTACCTTCAGTCTCTTTGGCGCGCGCAACCGCCGCCTGCACCGAAGCAAAATCTCTGACGTCAGCCTTAACGGCAGTACAGCGATGTCCGCGCCCGCCCAGCTCATCCGCCAGTTTTTCAATCTCATCGGAGATATCCAGCAAGATTAAGTTCGCGCCGTGGCGTGCGAATACGCGAGCGATCCCTTCGCCAATGCCCTGCGATGCGCCCGTAATCAATGCTGTCTTGCCCGTGAGTTTACCCATTTTCAATGTCTCCTTTTGAATATGGAGTCTTACACTCCATTAACACTGAAAATACAGTAATAACAAATAAGTACTGAGGAATAGCTCACTAATTCAGGTAAATCTTAGGTAAAAAAATCCCCGCGGAGGCGGGGATGGGCATTTTTATGCTGTTCTGCCTGATGGCGCTGCGCTGATCAGGCCTACCAATCGTAGGTCGAATAAAGCGTTTGCGCTGCCATCCGACAGGGTTTTACCTTATAGCGCTAACAGGCGATCCAGCGACGGCGCAAAATAGTAGCCGCCAGTCACCGGTTTGGTGAAGCGCAGCATCGCGTCGCGTTTACCGTCGGTATCGCCGAACATACTCAGAAGCTGCTGTTCGATATTGTGCAGACGTGCGCAGTAAGCGCAGAAATAGAGACCATGAGTACCGCTGGCGGTGCCGTATGGCAGGCTCTGGCGCACAATCTTCAGCCCTTTGCCATCTTCTTTGAGATCGACGCGGCTCAGGTGAGACGTTGCCGGACGCGCATCGCCGTCAATCTCTTCATTGGCTTCTTTGGTACGCCCGATCATCATCTCCTGATCGTGAATACTCATCCGGTTAAGTTGCTTGAGATTGTGTTCCCAACGCTGCACGAACACATAACTGCCGCCGGCATCCACGCCATCTTTGATCACCGCCACTTCACGGCGCGTCTCTTCGCCCGCCGGGTTCTCTGTCCCGTCGACAAAGCCGCTCAGATCGCGTTCTTCCACCCAACGGAAGCCGTGAACTTCTTCTTTCACGTCGATACCGTCGCCGAAGGCTTCCATCGCCGCCTGGGCAACAGAAAAATTCACATCGTGGCGCAGAGAAAGGATATGGATCAGCACGTCATACTGCGTGGCCGGCGCCAGCCCTTTACCATAAGGAATAAAATCTTTCAGTTCTTCCGCCCCGACGCCGCCGCTCAGGGCGCGCCAGGTGTTGTTGCCAAACGCCACAACGGCCCCAAGATGGGCGTCCGGAAATTTGACTTCGAAGGTCGCCAGTTTATCGGCAAATGTTCTGCTGGCCGCGCGCAGGGCGTCCAGGTCGCCTTTCACATTGGCTTCAATCCAAATTGCCGCACGGCAATGCTCCGGCAAAATGCCACTTTGAACCTGAGACATGATTCCTCCTGAAAATGAGAATGCCACGCAGTCGTGGCATTAATGGAGGCTATTTTACCTTGTTTTTAAGCGAAGCGGTTTGTTCAGGCGCAAATTAACGACGCCAGATAATTTTGCTCACGTCCCAGTTTTTTAAGACGTCATCAGGAGGCATTAAGCCTTCCGGTCCGCTCCACTCGCCGGAGAAAACATAGCTAATATGCTGACTTCCCTCGGCTTTACATTCGACGCTGGTATGGCTATCGCTGGAAACCGGCTCGCAGTGACCAAACGCTTTGCTGTAAAGGTCGCTAAACGGCGTACCGATTTTGCCCCCCGCGGCGGTTGGGATGTCGCTGTCCAGCACATCAATACGGCTCACGGTTCCCTGCTCGCCGTTGATCACCATCGCGACGCTGTCGCCCTTCATCGCTTCGAAAAAGCGCACCACGTTGCCGTTATCGGTTTTCATACCGCTACGCAGGCGATAATCGCCATCTAATGCCTCTGCAATAGCCGGCTCTTCCAGCGGCGTGGCGGCGGTCAGCGCTCCCACGCCTTGCTCAGTGACTTCTGTCGAGGAACCAAACCAGTTCCATGGATTTGCGGCAGACCAGTTGACCGAGGAGAGCGTCGAGCAGCCGGTCAGCGCCAGCGGCAGTGCGAGTAAAGTCAAACGCAGCGATTTCATCTCACTTCCTTTCTTTTATTAATTAACGTTGGTTGGAGTGCGGGTTCGCCAAAAAGTGCCGTTATTCTTTCTCAAAGGAAAAACAGGCACGCAAACGTTGATTGGTTAACAGCCAGATCAGCGCGACGATGTCCGCCAGCAGCAGCGCCAGCCCGACGCCGTTGACCGGGTCGCCACCCAGCCACATCACCGGCAGCCAGCACAACGACACCAGTTGAGCGAGGATCAGGAGTCCGCGCAGCCAGCGCCACACACCAGGAAACGCTTCACGCCGCCCGCTGAGTAAAAACGCCACTACCGCCGGAACGCCGGGCAACAGCCCCAGCCAAAAATTATCATGGTCGGGATAAAAAAAGTTTAACAAAGTATTACCCTGTCCACGGGATGAACCGGCAATGACAAAGAGTACCCAGGCGCGCGCCTGAAGTAGCAGTACGCACCAGAACAGAAACGGCAGGCGTAAACGTCCGTGTACATCATAATCGGCTGGATGAAACTCAGTACTCTTCATCTTCAATCAGGCGTTTACCCAAACTTAGGGCGTCAGAATGCTCATACCCCAGACGTTCATACATGCCCAGCACAACGTCGTTATCATCGCGCACCATAATTTGGATTTTCGGACACCCGCGGGCGATGAGTTTTTTTTCCAGCCGGTTAAGCAACGCATTCGCAATGCCGCGCCCGCGGAACTCCGGGTGAACGCCCAGGTAATACGCCGAGCCGCGATGCCCGTCATAACCGCCCATTACCGTACCGACGACTTCGCCGCTAACTTCCGCAACGAGGAACAAGCTGACATCGTGATTCACCTTGCGTTCAATATCCATTTCAGGATCGTTCCATGGACGCAGCAGGTCGCAACGCTCCCAGAGGGTAATCACCTCTTCGAAATCTTCCTGGCGAAAAACGCGTATTTCCATGGTATTCGTTGCCTTTTCGGGTGGAAAAACCAAGATTATGGCGCAAACATCTGATTCAGCCAATATCTGACGCGATGTAGCGGAAAAAATGGCATAATGGCGATGTGTCACGTATTGAAATGAAAAGTAAAACAATTCTCATCACCAACCGTCGTAACGGATTACGCGATACGATATAACATCTTGAACTTAATTTTCACAACTCAGGCCGTATGAGCACTTTTAAACTCCTAAAAACTCTCACATCGCGCCGCCAGGTACTCAAAACAGGTCTGGCGGCCCTGACGCTGTCAGGTATGTCGCACGCAATAGCCAAAGAAGAAACGCTAAAAACCAGTAATGGTCACAGCAAACCCAAAACCAAAAAAACCGGCAGTAAACGGTTGGTGATGCTCGACCCCGGACACGGCGGCATCGATACCGGCGCGATTGGCCGCAACGGTTCTCAGGAAAAACACGTCGTGCTGGCAATTGCCAAAAACGTACGCGCTATTTTGCGAAATCACGGAATCGATGCGCGTTTAACCCGGACAGGGGATACCTTTATTCCGCTGTACGATCGAGTGGAAATCGCCCATAAGCACGGCGCGGATCTGTTTATGTCCATTCATGCCGATGGTTTTACCAACCCGAAAGCGGCGGGCGCTTCCGTTTTTGCGCTTTCCAACCGCGGGGCCAGTAGCGCCATGGCGAAGTATCTCTCCGAGCGTGAAAACCGCGCGGACGAAGTGGCGGGTAAAAAAGCCACTGACCGGGATCATCTATTACAACAAGTTTTGTTTGATCTGGTGCAAACCGATACGATTAAAAACAGTCTGACGCTGGGTTCGCATATTCTCAAGAAAATCAAACCTATACATAAATTACACAGCCGCACTACCGAACAAGCGGCTTTCGTGGTGCTAAAATCACCGTCAATTCCGTCGGTACTGGTCGAAACCTCGTTTATTACCAATCCGGAAGAAGAACGCCTGCTGGGCACGACGGCGTTTCGCCAGAAAATCGCTACGGCGATCGCCAACGGCATCATCAGTTATTTTCACTGGTTTGATAATCAGAAAGCACACACGAAGAAACGGTAATCATGAAACCCGATGCACATCACGTAAAACAGTTTCTGCTACGCCTGCAGGATGATATTTGCCAAACGTTATCCGCTGTGGATGGCGCAAACTTTGTCGAAGATAGCTGGCGACGCGAAGCGGGCGGCGGCGGACGCAGCCGGGTATTACGCAACGGCGGGATTTTCGAACAGGCGGGCGTTAATTTCTCTCACGTTCACGGCGATGCAATGCCCGCGTCCGCCACCGCACATCGGCCAGAACTGGCCGGGCGTAGCTTTGAAGCGATGGGCGTATCGCTGGTGGTGCATCCGCACAATCCGTATATTCCCACCAGCCATGCTAACGTGCGCTTTTTTATTGCCGAAAAACCGGGCGCCGATCCGGTGTGGTGGTTTGGCGGCGGGTTCGATTTAACGCCCTACTACGGCTTTGAAGAGGATGCCGTTCACTGGCACCGCACCGCCCGCGACCTGTGCCAGCCGTTTGGCGACGATGTGTATCCGCGTTATAAAAAGTGGTGCGACGACTACTTTTTCCTCAAGCATCGTAACGAGCAGCGCGGTATCGGCGGCCTGTTTTTTGACGATTTGAATACGCCGGATTTCGACCACTGTTTTGCTTTTATGCAGGCGGTCGGTAACGGCTACACCGAGGCGTATTTACCGATTGTCGAACGACGCAAAGCGATGGTCTGGGGAGAGCGGGAGCGTAATTTTCAACTTTATCGCCGCGGGCGCTACGTGGAGTTCAACCTGGTGTGGGACAGAGGCACCCTGTTTGGTCTGCAAACCGGCGGGCGCACTGAATCTATCCTGATGTCGATGCCGCCGCTGGTGCGCTGGGAGTACGACTGGCAGCCGGAAGCGGGTAGCCCGGAAGCGGCGCTGAGCGAGTTTATTCAGGTACGCGACTGGGTGTAATTGCCTTATAGCGCTACGCTTATCAGGCCTACAACCACAACGGCACCGCCCCGTAGGCCGGATAAGACGCAAAGCGTCGCATCCGGCACAAGAATGCCATCAAGCCCATTGCCGCATCCGTTGATGCAGCGTCAACGACGGTTTTTCGGCAAATAATTGCTGATAATCGGTGGCAAATTGCCCCAGATGCCAGAATCCCCACTGCATCGCGGCATCTTTGACCGTGGCGCTCTGCGACCACGGGCTAATCAGTTCCCGGCGTACTGCATTTAAGCGAATACGTTTCAGCCACGCATTGGGGCCAATGCCCAAAATGGCGTGAAACGCATTTTGCAGCGTGCGACGGCTTACGTGTAGCTGGTTACATAAGTCGAGCACCGTCAGCGGCTCCGACATATTTTCCAGCACATATTCCCGCGCCCGCGACAGTAGCCTACGATATCCCTGATGGCTGATGCTTTCGGCGCTATGAATCGGCTTCGCCTCTTCCAGCATCGTGCCCATCGCCAGCAACAAATTATCACTCAAGACCTTACGCACCGCAGGTTGATGCAGGGTTTCAGGACTCTCGCTAAAGGTGGCCAGCGCCTGCTGCACAAAGCCCCACAGCGCCGCTTTATGCTGCTCTTTTACCTCCAGCGCTAACTGGTTACGTAGCATATGCAGCACCCTTTCCGGGTTATGCAAAAACGTGGCCTGACGGGAAATAACATCTTCCGAGATAACGACGCCCAGAATGGTGTAATCATCCGGCGTGCTCAGTTCAAACTCGGTGCCTCCCGGTCGGGTGGCAATCTCGGCGCTGCCGAGCCCCTGCGCGCCGATAAATCCCTGTTCGCCGCGCGTCGCCGGAATACCAAACCAGAAAGAGTTTGGCCAAACCAGACACGACTGACGCAGCGCCAGGCCGGTGTATTCACGGAACACCTGAATCTCATCAAGCAGGATTTCCGTGAACTCGCCATGAAATTTACCCGGGTGTAACTGATCGTAGATCTGCTGCCAGGCGGTGATAGTCAGAGCATGTTCATAGACATCCGTCGTCCGTCGCTGATGAACATTGTCCACCTCGACTCTGGGCGTAAGTTTAACGTCTTCGGGTAACGCTTCATGATAAAGATGGTGCAAATTCGCTGTACGGGTCTTTTTCATGATCTTCTATGCCGGACGCCCGCCAGGACGCCCGGCCCTCCGACAGATTAATTTTTGATGCGATAGCGACTACTGCGTTTACGCAACGCTCCGTCAGAAAAGAGTTGTTCCAGCACGTTTCTGGCCTGCTCCAGCGGCCAGCCAAAATGCGCGGCAACCTCTCCCGCCGTCATTCCCTGGCGTACTGATGCCAGCAGCGCCAGTAACGCTTCAGCGAACTCAGGCGTTGCGGGTACCTGGGGCGCTTTCTCAGTCGGCGTTGTCGCACGCGCAAACCCGCCAATCAGCCACTGGGTGTCCTCTTCCGGACGACCAATTTCTTTGCGGCTAATCACACGGCCTGTGCGCTGCGCGGCGGCGCTTCCGGCATCCAGCGCCGCACGACACGCCGCCAGATCGCCCTCCACCACCAGCGTGAGCCTACCAGGGTCGAGCACTTGGTGACTGAGCAAACGCACGTTGGCCGCTTTCAGCATGGCATCCGCCGCATCGACGGCGGCGACCATTCCGTCCACTTCCAGTAATCCCAGGGCATTGATCATTGGCAGCCTCCGTTACGCACGCTGGACAGGGTTACGGGCGATATCCAGCACGGCGTCGGTAAAGGCGTTGCAGGCGGCTTTACACGCGGCCTGGCTTCCCGTTAAGAACGCGGCCGAATAGTTGGTTTCCGACGGCGGCGGCACGTAAGTCACCAGTTGAACGTCAGCGGATTTCATCGCCGCGTCAATGCCGAATGTCGCTTCCAGCGGCGGCGCTACCAGATAGGCCATTGGATCGCCCAGCGCGATACCTGCGGTAGACGAGAGGTACGAGCCGGTACGCGAAACCACATGCGCCAGGAACGCGGTATTTTCCGCATCGTTCGCCCACTGGAACGCCGCGCCGTTTTCAATGCTGGCGACCATTGCATCCAGACCGGCGCGCACTTCCGCCGGGTTCGGTCCGCCCAGCATAATCAACACCTCACCGGCGGTCGGCGACGGCCCGTGAGCCGCCCCGGCATAGAGGGAGCGGCCATAGACTACTTCCACCATCGCCTGTTTTGTCGCTTCGTCAGCGGCAATATAGGTCACATCATCAGAATCTGCCGTGATGAGTCCGAGACTACGTATATGTGGCGGTAATTTAAGTTCCCGCGCAAAGCCGTCATTCACGGAGGCAATCACGCGCATGGCAGTCACTGAAGGTCGAATCAAATCTAATGCAGGCATGATGTCTCCTTAACGGGTCATGTTGATGCCGGACGCTTTCTGCTCCAGCATCCGTTTGGCCAAATCCACAATCACGGCGGCGGCTTCTACTGGCGGCGTCCCCCCCTGATGAATGTTTGAAATACAGGTTCTGTCGGCCTCGACGGTGGTCGCCACGCGCGGGGAATAGACGGCGTAGCAGGAGAGGCTTTCCGACTGCCCCAGCCCCGGACGTTCGCCCACCAGCAGGATGACGACCTTCGCGCCGAGAATTTCGCCAATCTGATCTTCAATCTTCACGCGGCCATAGCGCACAAAGAACGGCGTGCCGACGTTCAGCCCGGCCTGCTTCAGACCGGCAAGCAGCGGCGGCAGGATCTCTTCATAGTTGGCGGTGATCGCATCCGTAGAGAGGCCATCGGAGACCACTACCTGCACATCCGGGTTCATCACGCACTGCGACTTCAGCGCGTCAATGGCTTCCGGGCTCAGGCGACGCCCCATATCCGGGCGCGTCAGGTACAGGTTTTTGTCGCTGATTTCCGAACGCACTTCCAGCAGCCCTTGCGCTTTGACCCACTCTTCCGGCACTTCTTTGAGCACGGTGTCTTTCGAACGGGAGTGATCCGCCAGGAAGCGCAACAGCGCCTGGGTACGTGGACGCGGCCCGGCACGACCCGTACAGACACGTGCCGCAGTACTGCGACGCAGTTCGGTCAGCACGTCCGCACGATGCGGGTTCTCGACGCCAATCCAGGCTTTTGCCTCCGCGGAACCTAAATCCAACGCGCAGCTTTCGGTCACCGTCGGCGCGGCGCACTGCGGCTTTGCGCCTTCCTGCGTTGACGGCGCGGCGGGTTGCGGTACGTCCTGTCCCATTGACGCCATCACGCTACGTACAATTTCTTCAATCTGTTTTTGATCCATGGTGTTATCCCCGCGTCATCAGAAGAACAGTGACGGATCGCCCGCCCGTTTGGTCAGACGACCGTTTGCCATAATGCCCATCGTTTCCAGCCAGCGTTCAAACTCCGGCGATGGCCGTAAATTCAGCAACTGACGGACGGTGGCGGTATCGTGGAAAGCGGTGGTCTGGTAGTTGAGCATGATGTCGTCGCCGAGCGGCATCCCCATGATGTAGTTACAGCCGGCAGTGGCGAGCAGAATCATCAGGTTTTCGTTAAGGTTCTGGTCGGCGTCGGCATGGTTGGTATAGCAGCAGTCGCAGCCCATTGAGATGCCGCTCAGCTTGCCCATAAAGTGATCTTCGAGACCGGCGCGGATAATCTGCCTGTCGTTGTAGAGATACTCCGGCCCGATAAAGCCCACGACGGTGTTCACCAGGAACGGATCGTAGTGGCGAGCCAGCCCGTAGTTACGCGCTTCCATCGTCACCTGGTCGGCACCAAAGTTCGCGCCAGCAGAGAGCGCAGACCCTTGCCCGGTTTCAAAGTACAGGCAGTTTTCCCCGGCGATGCGGTTGAACTCCGCCCCCACAGCCCGCGCTTCGTCGAGCATGGCCAGCTCGACGCCGAACTCTTTTAAGCCCTTCTCGCTGCCGCAAATGCTTTGGAAAATCAGTCCGCCCGGCGCGCCGCGACGAATCGCTTCAATCTGGGTGGTGACATGCGCCAGCACGCAGCCCTGGGTCGGAATATTGAATTTATCGATAACGCCGTAAACGGTGTCGAGCACGCGGGTCAGGTTCTCCACGTCATCGGTCACCGGGTTAACGCCGATCACCGCATCGCCTGCGCCGAAAGAAAGCCCTTCGTAGATTTGCGCGGCGATACTCTGTACATCGTCACGGGTATCGTTCGGCTGCAAACGGCAGCTAAAGGTGCCCGGAATACCGATGGTGGTATTGGCTTTTTTGATCACCGGCATTTTCTTGCCGCCGTAGATCAGGTCGGCGTTGGAGCAGATTTTCGCTACTGCCGCCACCACTTCGGAGGTCAGGCCTTTGCGGGTAAACGCGATGTCGTCCACGGAGGTTTCATCGCTCAGCACGTATTCGCGCAGCTCGCTGATGCTCCAGTTTTTAATCCGGTTATAGGCCGTTTCGTTGACGTCGTCCTGAATCAGGCGCGTCACGCAATCCTCTTCATAGGCAATCACCGGATTGTTGCGGATATCCGCCACCGTCATTTCCGACAGTACCTGTTTTGCCGCTACGCGCTCCTGCGAACTTGCCGCGGCAACCCCGGCCAGCACATCCCCCGAACGCAGTTCGTTGGCTTTAGCCAGTACCTCTTTTACATCCTTAAACTGATAAACATTGCCGAACAATGTGGTCTTTAGTTTCATAAGTCGTTCCCTCAGGAAGGAAATGCGAGTGATTTCACCGTCACCGGCACAACCGATCCGCCAAAAAGAGGCGTACCAATGTCGATATAGTCTCCCGCCCGCACGACCACCTCATCGATGACCGCCAGCGGAAGTTGCGGTAACTGTGGGCGCAATAACATGCCCAGCGCTTTACCAAAATCCTGCTCGGCCACCACCAGCAGGGGATGTGGATTGGGATAACGCGCGACAAAAGCCGTCAGCGCGTTGATGACCGTGAGTAATGCGGCGTAACGCACCGGGAGCGTGGCGGGAAGCGCCAGCACGTAAGCGTCGGTTTGCGGGTCGAGATCAAGCTGGAGAAGCGCCTGCCGCCAGGCGTTCACCAGATCGGCGTCATCCTGCGGGATCGCCACCGGCAGGTTGCGCAGCGGCAGTTGGACGTCTTCCAGCCAGATAGTACTGCCGGAAAGCGAGAGCGTATGGGCCCCCGCGCCAATCACCGTGGCGCGTACGGTTTGCGCCGGAAACTGCACGTTCATCTCGCGCAGGCGCGGATGTTCATGCAACGCCGTGGCGAGCAGCGGTCCAATATCAGAAAAGCAGAACGGATCGGCAGGTTGGTTGCGGTAGCATTCACCTACCCCACCGGAAAGGGTGATCACCTCCGGCGTAATATCGGCGGGCAGCAGCCCGGTTTGCATCAGCGATTGCGCCAGCGGCGAGAGCGCGCCAGTGATAACCTCGACGATGAGATCCGCCATCCGCCGCGCCACCTGCCCTAACTGTGCGGCAGCCAAGGCGCGAGCATCAGTACCCGAACCGAACACCTCATCGATAATCATCTGCCCCGGCTGATGGGCATAAACCACGCGCCCCTGAGCGTCGGTTTCCAGCAGGCGACCACCGACGTTAAGGCAGGCGGTGCCGCTGACTTTTCCCGCGTCAAACAGCGCGTAGTTAGACGTGCCGCCACCGATATCAATATTCAGCACCCGACACATCCGCTGCTCAGACAAGCTTTGCGCCCCGGCGCCGTAACCGGCAATGACCGATTCCAGATGCGGCCCGGCGCTGGCGACCACAAAGTCGCCCAGCGACTGCGAGAGCGCCATGACCGCCGGACGGGCGTTGCGGGTTTTGGCGCTTTCGCCGGTGATAATGATAGCCCCTGAGTCCACCGATTCAGGCGCGATGCCTGCGGCCTGATACTGGGCCAGAATCAGCGCTTTAAGTTCGGCCTCTTTCAGACCGCCCTGCTTATCCACGGGCGTAAAGAAGACCGGGCTTTGCCAGCTAATGTCGCGTTTGATGAATTCGTAGCGCGGCACCTGCGACACCGCCGCACGGTTAACCAACTCCAGGCGCGAAAAGATCACCTGCGTGGTGGTGGTGCCGATATCGATACCGACGCTCAGTAGCTGGCGAGTGTTCACGATTGCGCCTCCGCTTCGGTTTTCACCTGGGCGGCGTCGTCTTTCGGCACCAGCATCATCGCCACGCCAATCGCCGTCACGCCGCCGATCAGCTTGCCAACGATCATCGGGAAGATCATGGCGTTCATGTTGGCAGCGGCGAAGCCTAAATGGTCGCCCAGAGCGAATGCCGCAGAGACGGCAAATGCGCAGTTAATCACTTTGCCGCGGGTATCCATCTGCTTCATCATGCCGAACATGGGGATATTGTTCGCCAGGGTCGCCACCATGCCTGCCGCCGCAATATTATTTACGTTCAGCAGTTTACCGACATTCATCAACGGTTTTTCAAACCAGCGGGTCAGTAACAGCACCATCGGATACGCGCCGAGCAGCACGCAGGAGATAGAGCCGATCACTTCAATGGCGCGCATCACTTCGCCGGGTTTGTCGCCTGGCGCCATAAAGATCGGGTCGAGTCCCGGAATCAACTCCCAGCCCAACAGGAATTTAACCACCGCCGCCGCCAGACCGATGGTGATCAGCGCCACGAGGAATTTGGCGAAGATCTGAAAGCCATTGATCATTTTTTCCGGGATGAACTTCAGCCCCAGCGCTACCAGCACCGCGACGATCAATACCGGGATCATGTTCATCAGGATCAGCGCGAAGGTAAACTCCACTGGCTGACCATTGATCTGCACGCCTGAGTACATGGCGATCAATCCCCCCGCAATGCAGCCAATGGGAATGGTGACGATACCCGCCAGTACGCCAAGCGCCAGGTAGCGGCGGTCAGACGGTTCGATAATGCCGAGCGCCACCGGAATGGAGAACACAATGGTCGGCCCCATCATCGACCCAAGGATTAACCCTGAGTATAGCCACGCCGCGACATCACCGCCGGCCAGCTCTTTGGCGAGGAAGAATCCGCCCATATCACAGGCCAGCAGCGTACCCGCGAACATGGATGGGTTCGCGCCCAGCATTTCGTATACCGGGATAATAACCGGCCCCAGTACATGCGCCAGCACTGGCGCCAGCGCGGTCATACCGACCATCGCCAGCCCCAGCGCGCCCATCGCCATAAAGCCCTCTTCAAACTGGCCGCCAGACCCCTCGATACTCTTGCCGAATTTACCGAGGAAGCGCGCCGACCCGCCGAACTGCGACAGGATTCTGTCCACGGCGGCAATCAGCATAAAGAACATCATGATGTACATGATGATTTCGTTAATTCCCATAGCCCTTACTCCCTGCCATTTATGATTTGTAGGCCGGATAAGACGTTTACGTCGCCTCCGGCATTAACGCCGTGTTATTGCCGGATAGCGGTGCAAGCACCTTATCCGGCCTACAGGCATTACCCGGCAGCCGCGTACAGATCGATAATCTGTGCCTGTGTGGCGGTGCGTGGGTTACTGCGCAGACAAATATCCTCCAGCGCGGCTTGCGCCCACGCGCTGTAGTGTTCGGGTTTGGCGCCAGCGTCAGCCAGCCGTTTGCTCTGGCCCACTTCGGCAATCAGCTCGCTCACCGCCGCAATCGCATCGCGATCGTCCGATTTCTTATTGGTTAACGCCCGACCGATTTGACTGAAGCGTTCGCGGCATACCATCCGGTTAAAGCCCATGACCGTTGGCAGCAGCATAGCGTTGGCCTGGCCGTGCGGAATATGCAGCGCCGCCCCTGGCTGGTGCGCCATTGCATGACACAGCCCCAGACCGGCGCTGGAAAAGGCCATTCCCGCCATACAGGAGGCCAGTAACATATTTTCACGCGCCGCCAGATCGTGGCCGTAACCCACGGCTTTCGGCAGCGATTTGCCAATCATCGCTATCGCGCCAATCGCCAGGCTGTCGGTAAACGGCGTGGCGTTGAGCGCGCTGTAGGCCTCAATCGCATGAGTCAACGCATCGATACCGGTCATCGCCGTCACGTTTGGCGGAACGCCTTCGGTCACGGCAGCATCAAGAATCGCCACATCCGGCATTAGTGACGCGTGTGCCAGCACCTGCTTGCGCCCGCTGACCGCGTCGATAATCACCGTCACGTTGGTGGTTTCAGAACCGGTTCCGGCGGTAGTCGGCACCGCAATCAGCGGCAGACGCGGGCGTAATGTACTGCGCTCGGTCATGGCGCTCAGCGTCTGGTCAGGGTTAGTCACCAGCAGGGCGACCGCTTTCGCCGCGTCCAGCACCGAACCGCCGCCAAAGGCCACTACGCCGTCGCACGCCGCCTCACGCAGTTGCGCCACCGCCGCGCAGACATCGGTGATGCACGGCTCGCCAGGCGGACACGGCCAGACCGTCATCGCCACGCCTTTCATCGCCAGGCTGCGTGCCAGCGGCGCGGTCATTCCCGCCTGATGCAGGAAGCTGTCGACCATCACAAACAGATGGCTTACGCCTCGCGCTTGCGCTTCCTGGCCGCAGGCGCCGAGCGCCCCAAGTCCGCACAGCGTGACCGGCGGTACGCTGAACGTTTTCACCCGTTGCAGATTCAGTGTGTCGAATGCCTGAAACAGCGCCGTCTGTAGTTCAGCTTGCATAGAGTCCCTCCGCTTTCGCTCTCCCGCTGTTGGCTATCGCCAGCGGGGTCATAAACAGGCTGTGCTGCGGCAAATGCACCTGTAACTCCGGGAAACGCTGGCGAAATAACGCCTCCACGCCCGGCTGCATACAGGAGCCGCCCGCCAGCCATAAATCAGCAATTCCTTGCCCTTCAATATGGCAAGCGACGATTTCCGCCATCTTTTCGTACACCGGCTTCACTACCGGCCAAATCTCCTGCGCATTGCTGCGCTTGTACTGTTCCGCCTCTTCCAGGGGAATACGGCGGTTGCCCGCCAGCGTCAGGGAGATATGGTGCCCGCCAGTGGCTTCATCGGCGGAGTAAGTCACCTTGCCCTGTTTGACGATGGCAATGCCGGTAGTGCCGCCGCCAATATCCACCACGCCTGCATTATCAAGCGCCAGCAGATCCGCCACCGCCGTCGGCTCATCCAGTACGTGGCTGACTTCTAACCCGGCAGACTCCAGCACGTTGATCGAAATACGCGGGTCGGTGCCCGGCGGGAACGAGGTCGCCGCGTGGGTAAAGCGGCAGCCGAGCTGCTGTTCAAGGGTGTCGAGATGGCGGCGCACGAGGGTGACGGCGCCGAAGAAATCCCAGACGATGCCATCACGCACAACGTCGGCCCAGTCAAGGCACACCGCCACCGGCTGGGCGTTGCCGTCGACCACCATCGACACCACGTCGCAGGTGCCCAAATCGACGCCCAGCCACAGCGGCGCGTCGCTGGCGGCGGGCGTCTGGTTACACAGGGCCGCCGCTTTTTGCAGTCTTGGGGTGAGCCAGAGTTGTTCGTCGTGCGCCATGAGTCATCCCTTATACAATGCGAAACGCATCCACCAGCACGCATCGACGCAGCCGCACAAAGGTACGCGCGCTGGTCACGCCTTCGCCGGTTGGCGTGGTGATAGTCATGGTGGTCCAGCCTTCTCCGCCCAATCCAAGCCCGGCAATGCACGGCCCGTTTTTGACGAAAATGCTGGTGTCGATGGCGTTCGCCATCTGGTTCATGTTGTCGATATTGCGCGAGTGCATCGCCGCCGTATGGTGGCAACCGCCTTCAAGCTGAACCGCCAGGGCGATGGCTTCTTCGACGTTGGCGACCCGCACCACCGGCAGTACCGGCATCATCATTTCAGTGACGGCAAACGGATGGTTAGCGGGCGTTTCCACAAATAGCAGGCGCGTTTTATCCGGGACGTTCAGGCCGATGGCTGCGGCGATCTTGCCCGCGTCACGACCGACCCAGTCACGGCTGACGGTGCCTTTGCCGCGCTCATCAATATTCTTCAGCAGCACCGGCTGGAGCTGTTCGGCCTGAGCGGCGGTCAGTTTCACCGCGTGCTGACCTTCCATCAGACGCATCAGCTCGTCGGCGACGCTATCCAGCACAATCAGCACTTTTTCGTCAGCACAGATGATGTTGTTATCAAACGACGCGCCTTTGACGATGGATTGTGCAGCGCGCGGCAGGTCGGCGGTCTCATCCACCACCACCGGGGGATTACCGGCACCGGCGGCGATCAGGCGTTTATTAGTATGTTTACGCGCCGCGTCCACCACCGCTTCGCCGCCAGTCACCACCAGCAGGCCAATACCGGGATATTTGAACAACCGCTGGGCGGTTTCGATATCCGGGTTCGCCACGGTGACCAGCAAATTTTCCGGGCCGCCGGCGGCGACCACCGCCTGATTGAGGAGGGTGATTGCCCGCTGAGAGACCTTTTTCGCCGCCGGATGCGGGGCAAACACGACGCTGTTGCCTGCGGCAATCAGGCTGATGGCGTTATTAATCACCGTCGCTGCCGGATTGGTGGACGGCGTGACCGAGGCCACCACGCCCCACGGCGCATTTTCAATCAGCGTCAGGCCGTTATCGCCGGTCAGCACCTGCGGAGATAAACACTCGACGCCCGGCGTGCCGCGCGCCTGCGCCACGTTTTTAGCAAATTTATCGTCAACGCGTCCCATACCGGTTTCGCTGACGGCAAGTTCCGCTAATTCTCGGGCGTGTTTTTCGCCCGCCTCGCGAATGGCATGAATGGCAAGCTGGCGCATCGCCACGCTCTTCAGCCCCTGCTGGGCCCGTTTTGCTGCCGCCACTGCGTCATCCAGGGAGGCAAAAACGCCCATCTCATGAACAGTGCTGGCCGGCTGGCTGCTGTCTTTCATTTTCAGCAGTACCGCTTTCACCACCTGTTCAATATCCTGTTGATTCATGATGTTCAGTCCTATTTATGGAAAACCACTTTCCCGCCAGCCACCACTTCATCGACGATGCCAATGACGCACAGATCGACCGGTGATAATTCGCTGCGATGCGCCTGGCGTGCGGAACTGCCGCTGACCAGCAGTACCCACTCTCCGGTTCCCGCCCCGATACTGTCGATAGCGACGGCACACTGCCCGTCGGGGTTGCCCTGGGCATCGATCATTTCCACCATCAGCAATTTGTCATGCGCCAGTCCCTGATGGCGGACGGTACATACGATTTGTCCTGTGACGACTGCCAGTTTCATATCCGCCTCCATGGATTGCCCGTTGGGTCGTAGGCCTTGAATCTGCGCACCATCAGGCAATGGCGCGCATTCATGCCGGATGGCGACGCTGCGCGTCTTATCCGGCCTACCATCAAATGTTGCTGTCGCCTTTGAAGCTGATCGGGAACACTTCTTCCAGATCGCCGTGCGGGCGTGGAATCACGTGTACAGAGACCAGCTCGCCAATGCGCTGCGCCGCAGCGGCGCCAGCATCGGTTGCGGCTTTGCACGCCGCCACGTCGCCACGCACCATGGCCGTACACAGGCCACCGCCAATCTGCTTCACGCCGACCAGCTTCACGCGTGCGGCTTTTACCATCGCATCTGAGGCCTCAATCAGCGCAACCAGGCCCCGGGTTTCAATCATTCCTAATGCTTCCATCGTGTTTTCCTCTCATTAAAGGGGTCCAGAACGGGACCGTTCATTCAACCAGTGTGTGTAAGCTGCGTTCGCGGCTCACGTCAGCCTGGCGCGGCACGGCTGCCACCAACGCCAGTTCGATAATTTCCTGCACGCTACAGCCTCGGGAGAGGTCGTGAAGCGGCGCGGCAAGCCCCTGAATTAGCGGCCCAACCGCGCGATAGCCTCCCAGACGCTGAGCGATTTTGTAGCCAATATTGCCCGCCTCCAGCGACGGGAAAATCATCACGTTGGCGCGGCCTTGCAGCGGGCTGTCAGGCGCTTTTTGCGCGGCAACCTCCGGCACGAAAGCGGCGTCAAACTGCAATTCACCGTCCACAAGCAGTTGCGGCGCACGTTCGCGAACGAGCTCTGTCGCCTGCTGCACGTTGGCAACGTTGGGGTGACGGGCGCTGCCGTTGCTTGAAAATGACAGCATCGCCACGCGCGGCTCTTCGCCGGTAATGGCCCGCCAGGTGTCGGCGCTGGCGATAGCGATATCCGCCAGCTGCGCCGCCGTCGGCTGCGGCACTACGCTGCAATCGGCGAACCCTAATGCCGGACCGGCATACTGCGGCAGCATCAGGAAAATAGACGACAATGTTTTGCACCCGGGTTGCAGGCCAATCACCCGCAGCCCTGCGCGCAGCACATTCGCCGTTGACGACAGGTTGCCTGCGATACACACATCAGCCTCACCGGCGCTCACCATGGCGGCAGCGAACATTAGCGGGTCGCTAAGCTTTTCCACTGCGTCCGGCGGCGTTTTTTCTCCGGCACGGGCAAGCCAGCGTTGCGCAAAACGCTGGCGCATACTCAGGTTGCTGTGTGGGTCGATGACCTGAATGCCATCCATCGCCATACGATAACTCAGGGCAAACTGACGCAGCGCAAACGGACTGGCGACCAGAACGGGGCGAGCCAGACCGTACTGTTGCAGGTAATGCGCCGCTTTCAGCACGCGTTCGTCCAGCGCATCGGGAAAGACGACTCTGGCGGGGGCGCGTACCGCCAGTTCGCGGGCGCGTTCAATGATCATGGCTTCTCTCCCAACCGTTGTTGAATTTGGGCGACCGTCAGCGGATGTTTCGCCACGCTCAAAATCATCATCACGTAAACCGTGCTGGAGAGACGGTTCAGCGCCTGTAAAATGTCCGGGCGCAAGACCTCAAAACTACGGGTAATAAACACTTGTGCGGCGAGGGTTTCCGTTTCGCGGACTTTGGTTCGCAGCAGATTAAGCAGCGCCGCATCGCGACCGTGGCTGGCCTCCGGTACCAGGTGATCGTGGTCGAGATAGCGCAGCGGCTGGTGGGAAAGCCGATGCAGCTCATCCTCGTTCAGCCCGACGATAGACTGCGCCGCCAGCGGTTCATCTATAGCGTCGGCGCGCATAATGTTGCCCAGCCGCGAGCGGATATCGAAAAGCCACGGCTGCCAGGGTTCCGCCAGTTCGATTTGTAGCCACACGGTCAGCGCGATGGCGCTGTCGAGCGCGGCGCGAAAGCCGAGGCGCGGGTCGCTTTTGGCGACCATTTTGTCCGCCGTCAGATGGGTCAGCGTATCGGGCTTTTTCACCACCGGCTGGCGGCACAGTTCACAGCAGGCCTGTGGGTGCGTATCGCTACTGGTTAAGCCATGTACCGGCTGCGGCTGCTGTTCGTCATCATCGACAAACAGCCGGCCTTGCGGATCCAGAAACTTAATGCGCAGGCGGCGGCTTTCCAGCAGTTCCCGGGCCGAGGGCGTCAGTCGTGCATCAGCGGGCAGATGGATTTCCGATCCTTCGCTGAGCGTATGATTCGCTCTGAGCCACGTTTCGGTGATGAAATCGTTCATACGGATTGCCAGTTCGCAGGCCACGCCACGTACAGAAAGCGCACGGACGTTGGCGTGCCAAATTCAATGCTGGAGCCTTTAGGGATGAACATCACATCTCCGGCTTTGGCAATCATGGTTTCGCCTTCATGGCGTACGTGCAGTTCGCCCTCCAGCACCATGTCGATTTCGTCGTAGTTCAGCGTCCACGGGAAAAAGGCGTTGTCCCACTGCATAAACCCGGCGGCCATGCTGCTGCCGTCCTGCTCTGTAACCAGATCGGTTAAGCCGACGCAGTGCGGTTCGGCGCCGTCGAAGCGGCCAAATTTCACGCTGCTGCCGTCAATGACTTTCACGCCGCCTTTACCCGTGACGGAGGTAAAGCTCGGCTGCATCGTCCCCAGTTCCAGCGACTGCTTTTCCTTCAGCACTTTTTCCATCAACTGCGCCACCAGGCTTTCAGTAAACTGCCCTTCCGGGAGCTGCGCGATGATGGCTTCCCGAATGCGCTGGCTTTCGCTTTTACACGCCTGCGCCGATGTGGATGCCGGAACGGACTCGTCGCATTCGGTAATCGTGAAGCCCAGTAGTTCCGCCACTTCGCGAGCCTCCGGGGTAATAATGCTGGCGCGCAGCACTACCGACATCGCCTGTTCGCCGCGGGCGTGGGCCGCACGAATATCGTTAGCTGTGATAAGTTTTTTCACCTGCCTCTTCCTCCTGTTCACTGAGAGCTGCCAGATAATCCACCAACTGCCGCACGCTTTGCGGGTCGTGGCCGTTGAGCTCGAAAATCGGCTCCCGGAATCCAATCTCGCAAAGCAACTGCCGCGTAGCGGCGACGTCGGCATCCGGCATGTCCGTTTTGCTGATAACGGCGATATGTCGTTTACGGGTTCCAACATCCAATAACCCGGCAGGTAAGCGACTTTCTTTATCGTTTGCCGCGTGGACATAAATCAGCGTGTCCACATCCTGCAACGTGGTAATTAAGGCGTGATACCAACGGGGATGGCTAAAATATTCACCCGGCGTATCTATATCGCCATGCTCATTAAATTCCACGGCCTGCGTTTTTCTGGCGAGGGAATAATTTCCCCGTAACGCGTTAAAAAGCGTTGTCTTTCCGGCACCGACCGCGCCGACAAAAGCAATACGTTTCATTACCGCCACCAATTAACTTTTTGTTAACTCACACAGGGTAAAGTTTAATAATCGCCCTAGTCCGCAGACCGTCTGTAATAGCGCTTCTTCTACTGCGCCGACGGTGCCATAAATCACCAGCGCGCCGCTAAATCTGTCGAGAAAACCGATGTGTACATCCGCAGCCTTCATCGCTAAATCGCCAGCGATCATGGCCGTTTCCCCCGGCGTTAAGGTCATAATGCCAATCGCGCCAGCATCGGGAACGCCGATCTTTTTCGCCAGTTCTTCACCAGGGTGCGCAATGAGATGCGCCAGCGTGACCTGTTTGCCCGGCACAAATTCCTGAATAATGCGTTCTTTATTCATTGCTCACCGTCTCCACTGAAACTGCCGTCATCGTGGCAATTTTTTGTCGGAGTAAATAACAAAATTCGGCAAGGTGATGTAAAAGGTGAGGTAGATCACTAAGAAAAAGAAAATAAAGGTGCCTTCTGTTGAAGGTGTTAACGATAAATATCGTGGTGCATCACATTTTCAGGTGTCATTCTGAATTTAAGCCTGTTCTGCAATAAATACCCCACCGGCTATTCTTTGTATTACTACCATCGATAAAAATAATTCGTATTACTCTATTTGTGCATAGTACAGATTCAGTGAAATAAGAGCCTATCCCACCAGGCGTTATTGGCGCAGCCAGTTTGGACACGGACAGCGCGCAAAAACCGGAGCGTACACGTAGTACGTGAGGTTTGACTCGCTACGCTCGCCCTTCGGGCCGCCGCAAGCGGCGTTCAAAACGCTAACGCGTTTTGGCGAGCACTGCCCAGGACCAAAATAGCAAGTAAAATAGCCCTAATGGGATAGGCTCTAAGTAGGGGTAACGCAATAGGTTCCAGAATATCCCCACCCGAGCCTTTCATACCATGGCGAAGCCCAGCGGCGCATAAAAAAAGCGCAGGAGAACCTGCGCCAGAAGAGAGAGTAATGCGTTATTAAAGCGGCGTGGTTTGCGCTTCAACTACCGCTAACGCCACCATATTCACGATACGGCGTACAGAGGCGATCGGCGTTAATACATGTACCGGTTTAGACACGCCCATCAGGACCGGGCCGACCGTGACGCCTTCGGAACTGGAGACGCGGAGTAAGTTGTAACTAATGCGGGCGGCTTCCATATTCGGCATCACCAGAATATTGGCGGCTCCCTTCAGCGGACTATCCGGCATCCGGTCATTACGAATACTTTCCACCAACGCCGCATCACCGTGCATCTCACCGTCAATCATCAGATCGGGCGCTCGTTCGCGTACCCGCTCAAGGGTTTCGCGCATTTTGCTGGCGGACAGCGAATTTGAGGAACCAAAGTTAGAGTGCGACAACAGCGCGACTTTCGGCTCAATACCAAAACGGCGAACGGTTTCCGCCGCCATTACGGCGATCTCCGCCAACTGTTCCGGCGTGGGATCTTCGTTAACATAAGTATCGGCGATAAAAGTGTTGCCGCTTGGCAGCAGTAAGGCATTCATCGCCCCTGCCGTATGCACGCCGTCACGGTAGCCAAAGACGGCTTTCACGACGCTGAAATGCTCATGGTAGTCCCCGATGGTGCCGCAGATCATCGCATCCGCTTCCCCACGCTGCACCATGATCGCGCCAATGGCCGTATGGTTGCCGATCATCGCACGCTGCGCCTGTTCCTGAGTTACCCCGCGACGCTTCATGATCTGGTAATACTCGCTCCAGTACTCTTTGAAGCGCGGATCGGATTCATTATTCACGATCTCGAAATCAACGCCCGCTTTGATCTGTAGCCCCAGTTTCTGGATACGCATTTCGATCACGCTCGGACGCCCGATCAGAATGGGCTTCGCCAGCCCCAGGGTTATCAACTCCTGGGTTGCGTGCAGCACGCGCGCCTCTTCCCCTTCCGGCAGCACTACGCGCTTCGGATCTTTGCGTGCCTGCGAGAAGATCGGCTTCATGAACAGGTTGGTTTTGTAGACAAACTCGGTCAGTTTATCGATATAGGCATCAAAGTCAGCAATCGGGCGCGTCGCCACGCCGGAATCCATTGCCGCTTTCGCGACCGCCGGAGCGATTTTGACAATCAGACGCGGGTCAAACGGTTTCGGAATAATGTATTCCGGCCCAAAGCTCAGGTCCTGATCGCCATAGGCCGAGGCCACCACTTCGCTCTGTTCGGCGTGCGCCAGCTCGGCAATCGCACGGACCGCCGCCAGTTTCATCTCTTCGTTGATCGCCGTCGCGCCGACGTCCAGTGCGCCGCGGAAGATAAACGGGAAGCACAATACGTTGTTCACCTGGTTCGGATAGTCGGAACGACCGGTACAGATAATGGCGTCCGGGCGCACTTCTTTCGCCAGCGGCGGCAGAATTTCCGGTTCCGGGTTAGCCAGCGCCAGAATCATTGGCGCGCGGGCCATTTTCTTCACCATCTCCTGAGTCAGCACTTTCGGGCCTGAACAGCCGAGGAAAATATCCGCGCCGTCAATGACCTCATCCAGCGTGCGCTTGCCGCTGTCGTCTACCGCATAGGCCGCTTTGGTCTCCGCCATATTCGGCTCACGGCCTTTGTAAATAACGCCCTTAGAGTCGCACACCACGATGTTGTGCTTTTGCATCCCCAACGCGACCAGCAGGTTCATACAAGCGATTGCCGCCGCCCCTGCGCCGGAGACGACCATCCGCACGTCGGAAATATTTTTCTCTACGACTCGCAGGCCATTAAGAATGGCGGCAGTACTGATGATCGCCGTTCCGTGCTGATCGTCATGGAAAACCGGGATGTTCATGCGCTCGCGCAGTTTCTGCTCAATATAGAAACATTCCGGCGCTTTAATGTCTTCGAGGTTAATGCCGCCAAAGGTCGGCTCCAGCGCCGCGACCACGTTGATAAATTTGTCCGGGTCAAGCTCATCGACTTCAATATCAAACACATCGATGCCGGCGAATTTTTTAAACAGAACGCCTTTGCCTTCCATGACCGGCTTGCCGGCCAGCGCGCCGATGTTGCCTAACCCCAGCACCGCTGTACCGTTGGAAATGACCGCGACAAGGTTGCCGCGCGCGGTGTATTTGTAGGCTGCCAGCGGATCTTTTTCGATTTCCAGGCAGGGCGCCGCCACGCCTGGCGAGTAAGCCAACGCCAGATCGCGTTGGGTGGCAAGGGGCTTAGTCGGAGAAACCTGAATTTTACCGGGTACCGGAAATTCGTGGAAATCAAGGGCGCTTTGTTTTAACTGCTCATCCATCTTGTTGTTCCTTTCACGTATCGTTCAAAAAGTGACGCGGCCTGGTGCGCCGCACATTATCACCGTACTGCGCAACACAAACTTTGAAGGTCTGCAAACTATCACGACGCGGCGCAAGAGTTTGTTATCAATTTATAACGGCCATGTTACCTGCTTATACCAGCAATACCATGCCTGTCTGCTATGCTTTTTGGTTATGTAGTGTATCAATCTTTCAGAAGTGTGAATCAACACACTCATCTAACACTTTACTTTTCAAGGAGTATTTCCTATGAACCAGCTAGACGGCATCAAACAATTCACTACCGTCGTCGCCGACAGCGGCGACATCGAGTCCATCCGCCACTTCCAGCCGCAGGATGCCACGACAAATCCCTCTTTACTGTTGAAAGCCGCCGGGCTTGAGCAGTATGGTCATTTGATTGAGGATGCGATTGCCTGGGGAAAAAAACACGGCGGTACGCAGGAACAGCTGGTTGCGGCAGCCAGCGATAAACTGGCGGTCAATTTTGGCGCGGAAATACTGAAAAGTATTCCCGGTCGCGTCTCCACTGAAGTCGACGCGCGGTTATCGTTCGATAAAGAAAAAAGTATCGAGAAAGCGCGCCATCTGGTGGATCTCTACCAGCAGCAGGATATTGATAAATCGCGCATTCTGATCAAGCTCGCCGCGACCTGGGAAGGTATCCGCGCCGCCGGGCAGCTCGAAAAAGAAGGCATTAATTGCAACCTGACGTTGTTGTTTTCTTTTGCCCAGGCGCGCGCCTGCGCCGAAGCGGGCGTCTATTTGATCTCTCCGTTCGTGGGCCGAATTTACGACTGGTATCAGGCGCGTAGTCCGCTGGAACCGTATGTCGTGGAGGAAGATCCCGGCGTGAAATCGGTACGCAATATCTACGATTACTTTAAACAGCATCGCTATGAAACCATCGTGATGGGCGCAAGTTTCCGCCGTACTGAGCAAATCCTCGCGCTGACCGGCTGCGATCGACTGACTATCTCCCCTAACCTGCTTAAAGAGCTGAAAGAAAAAGAAGAACCGGTGATCCGTAAACTGGTGCCTTCCTCGCAGATGTTCCACCGTCCTACGCCAATGACGGAAGCGGAGTTCCGCTGGGAACATAATCAGGACGCGATGGCCGTAGAGAAGCTGTCGGAAGGTATCCGTCTTTTTGCTGTTGACCAGCGCAAACTGGAAGACCTGCTTGCCGCCAAACTATAAACCTTGCATGGAGTGATTTATGTCCCGTAAAGACCTTGCCAATGCGATTCGTGCGCTGAGCATGGATGCCGTTCAAAAAGCCAATTCCGGGCACCCCGGCGCGCCGATGGGAATGGCGGATATCGCTGAAGTGCTATGGAACGATTTTCTTAAACATAACCCCACCGATCCGACCTGGTATGACCGTGATCGTTTTATCCTTTCCAACGGTCACGCCTCCATGCTGCTCTATAGTCTGCTGCATTTAACCGGTTATGACCTGCCGCTGGAGGAGTTAAAAAACTTCCGTCAACTGCACTCTAAAACGCCAGGTCACCCGGAGATTGGCTATACGCCCGGCGTTGAAACCACCACCGGGCCGCTGGGCCAGGGGCTGGCGAATGCCGTCGGGCTGGCGATTGCCGAGCGTACGTTAGGCGCACAGTTCAACCGGCCGGACCATGAGATTGTCGACCACTACACCTATGTCTTTATGGGCGACGGCTGTCTGATGGAGGGGATCTCGCATGAGGTGTGTTCGCTGGCTGGTACGCTGGGACTGGGCAAACTGATCGGCTTTTACGATCACAACGGCATCTCCATTGATGGCGAAACCGAAGGCTGGTTTACCGACGATACCGCCAAACGTTTTGAAGCCTACCACTGGCATGTCGTGCATGACATTGACGGGCACGATCCGGAGGCGGTGAAAAAAGCCATTCTGGAAGCCCAGAGCGTAAAAGACAAACCTTCGCTAATTATCTGTCGGACGGTGATAGGTTTTGGCTCGCCGAATAAAGCCGGGAAGGAGGAGTCGCACGGCGCGGCGCTGGGCGAAGAAGAGGTGGCGCTGACCCGCCAGAAGCTGGGATGGCATCATCCGGCGTTTGAGATCCCAAAAGAAATTTACCGCGCGTGGGATGGCCGTGAAAAAGGTGAGAAAACGCAGCAGCAGTGGCAGGAAAAGTTTGCTGCTTATGAGAAGGCTTATCCTGAGCTGGCCGCGGAGTTTACCCGCCGGATGAGCGGCGGACTGCCGGAGACATGGGAGTCCGCCACGCAAAAATTTATTAACGACTTGCAGGCTAATCCGGCCAAAATCGCCACCCGTAAAGCATCGCAAAATACGCTCAATGCCTATGGTCCCCTGTTGCCGGAACTGTTGGGCGGATCGGCGGATCTGGCGCCGAGCAACCTGACTATCTGGAAAGGTTCGACCTCGTTAAAAGAGGATCCGGCAGGTAATTACATCCACTATGGCGTGCGCGAATTCGGCATGACCGCCATTGCCAACGGCATCGCCCACCACGGTGGCTTTGTACCGTATACCGCCACGTTTCTGATGTTTGTCGAATATGCGCGTAACGCGGCGCGTATGGCGGCCTTAATGAAAGCCCGGCAGATTATGGTCTATACCCACGACTCCATCGGTTTGGGCGAAGATGGCCCGACGCACCAGGCCGTGGAACAACTGGCGAGCCTGCGCTTAACGCCAAACTTCAGCACCTGGCGTCCCTGCGATCAGGTTGAGGCAGCAGTCGGCTGGAAGCTGGCAATTGAACGTCAGCACGGGCCGACGGCGTTGATTCTCTCGCGGCAGAATCTGGCGCAGGTGGAACGCACGCCGGAACAGGTGAAAGCAATTGCTCGCGGCGGTTATATTCTCAAAGATAGCGGCGGCAAGCCGGATATCATTCTGATCGCTACCGGATCGGAAATGGAAATTACCCTCCAGGCGGCGGAAAAATTGACTGGCGAGGGGCATAACGTTCGCGTGGTGTCGTTGCCTTCAACGGATATTTTCGATGCGCAGGACGAGGCATATCGCGAATCAGTGCTACCGGCGCACGTGACCGCCCGCGTCGCGGTGGAAGCCGGTATAGCCGACTACTGGTATAAATATGTTGGCCTAAAAGGCGCAATTATCGGCATGACGGGATACGGTGAATCCGCCCCGGCTGACAAACTGTTCCCGTATTTTGGCTTTACCGTGGAAAATATTGTAGAAAAAGCCCGCCGGGTGCTGAATATCAAAGGCTAAGGCGAGCGTTAGCAACACAGACTTTGCACAGTCTGCAGACCTGTTCTGTAGGCTGTGCAAAATTACTTCGTAGACTCAGGCGCATCTGACTGCCCGATGACGACCTCATCAATGGATTTATGGCACATCAGGCAAAAGGCCTTTTTTTTATGCGCCTGCAATGTTGAATCCCACGCCGCTGATCCGCCTTCTTTATTCACTTTTTCTCTTATCGCCGCCAGCCGATCTATTTCATAATAAGCGCTCAGGCAGCCACAATGGGGGCATAATACGGGGCCATTATTTATTTTCATACTATTTCCTGCTGTGGTGAGGCTATCGGGTAAAGTAACAATCCTACCGTAACGTAGCAATCTCTATACCATAAATGAAACCTCAATAGGTGTATCCCTATTCTGAAAAGGGGGATAACAACCAGGATTCAACGCGTGATCCACAGCGTAGGCCAGGCATCCGGCCCGTGCCAGCTATCGCAGCTCGGTTCTTCGGCATAACGCACCAGACGAAAACGATCGCCATCATAACGCCAGCGCGTCTGGATACCGCAGTCGGTTAACCCCCGCCCTTTCGCCAACGTCACCAGCTCGCGCGTTTTCTCGTCAAAGAAGGCGTTCATCAACTCCATGTCATTACTTTCGACGCCGCGATTAAACGGCAGCCGCAAACGTACGGCGCGCGAGGCGAGCGTTTTTTTGCGTGAAACTACCCAGGCGAGATCAATGGTGTTATAGGCGCCGGCTTCGCAGTTAACAATCAATAACGCTTTATCATCCGTCAACGCGCTGACCTGCGTCTCACGACGCAGCGGGTCAAGCGAACAACGAATGCCGTTTACCCGCCATGCTGCGTAGTCCAGCAGATCGTCGCGTTCTTCCTCACTCAGCGGTACGGGCGTTGGATTAATCACGGCGATCCCCTTTAATGCCGGCGCCGGGGGCACGCTGAGCGGCGGTTCGTTTCCTTTTTCAATCCAGGCGGTTTCGCTACCCACACGTTTTTGTTGCGCGTCGATAAACAGTAATGCCGCTTTTAATCCCGCCAGCGAAAGCGTCTGAACGCCGTTTTTTAAGGTGATGGCCTGCGCATCCTGAATCGTCTGTAAAAATGCGGTGATGGTGGCAGGATCGCCGGTCATGAGATGCCAGGGCGACACGCGCCAGTGTGGACTGTTGAACGAAAGCGGTTTGCCATCCAGCAATAAGCGAGGCGCAATTGCGGCTTCTTTAGCGTCGGGCGGCGCCAAACCGCCGCGGTCGATACGCAGTACCGCATCGGTACGCGCCCCGGCGCTGCGGCTTAATGTCATCACCAGCCCATGATGTTCGCCAGTATTGCGCGCTACGCAAAAATTTTGGTTATTGCAGGTGACCTGCCAGTCGGAAAAAGTCCGTTGCGCTGGCGCAGCCCACAGTAGCTGGACCGGCAACAGGCCAAACAGACAAAAAAGAATAACGCGGTAGCGCATGAACGGAACAACCCCAGATTCAGAACAACACAGCTAAGGCGGTATCTTCCTTGCGCGCCTCAGGGTTCTCAATCAGATTTATCGGATTGGTCTTTTTTGTGTAAAGAAGTATATTTCTTTTTTTTCAGTCCATTAGATGAGACGTCTGTAAATAGTTAAGCAATAACACGGTCTTACCGTCCCGAATCTCGCCTGAGCGCACCATTTCCAGCGCCCGGGAAAACGGCAGTTCAAGCACCTCAATCTCTTCATCCTCCACGCCGCCGCCGATGCTGGCGCGCTCGCTATCATGATATTCGGCAATGAAGAAATGAATCAGCTCCGTGACGCCGCCTGGCGACATATACAGCTCAAATATCTTGCGTACCTCACCAACGTCATACCCTGTCTCTTCAATGGCCTCTTTACGGATACAGACCTCCGGCTCGTCGTTATCAAGCAGGCCAGCGCAGGTTTCAATTAACATACCGTCTTGATTACCGTTGACCCATGTCGCCACGCGAAACTGACGAACCAGAAGCACGGTTTTTTTAGTTGAGTTGTAAAGCAGAATAGTTGCGCCATTCCCGCGATCGTAAACCTCACGCTTGTGACGGATAACCTCGCCATTACGACGGGTCAGGTCATAGGTAATGTTGCGCAGAGTAAAATAATTATCAGAAAGAATTTTATCCTTAATAAGCGTAATGGTTTGCGACATGCTGGCTCCAGGGTGTAAAAAGAGCATTAATATTACGCCGTGAAGTCGGTTTTGTCTGCTGAAGGGGTTACCCTCAAGGCCGACTGAACGGACGTGCAGCCATATTTTCCTGTCACTACCATGACCATATTCTGCTTCTCCGGGCCGCAGAGTTCATGCTTGCGATATGATTTGACGGCCGGAGTGAGACTGAGGGAATCATCATGAAATTTACTCTCGTTGCAACGGTTCTACTGACATTTTCCCTTTCAGCTTTTGCCGTTGAGTATCCGGTATTGACCACCGCGAGCCCTGATCAGGTGGGGTTTGATAGCCAAAAACTTCACCGACTTGATGGCTGGATTCAAAATCAAATTGATGCCGGATATCCCAGCATCAATCTTCTGGTGATAAAAGATAATCATATTGTTCTACAAAAAGCCTGGGGCTATGCCAAAAAATATGACGGTTCCACGCTGTTAGCCCATCCCATTTGGGCGACCACTAATACGATGTATGACCTGGCTTCAAACACAAAAATGTATGCCACTAACTTTGCATTGCAAAAACTGGTATATGAGGGAAAAATAGATGTCAATGATTTGGTATCAAAATACATCCCCGGCTTTAAGGATATGCCTGGGGATAAAATAAAAGGCAAAGATAAACTCCGCATTATTGATATTCTTCATCACGTCGCGGGCTTTCCTGCCGACCCACAATATCCCAATAAAAACGTCGCCGGTAAATTATTCTCACAGAGTAAAAGCACTACTCTGGAGATGATTAAAAAGACACCGCTGGAATATCAACCTGGGTCGAAGCATATCTACAGCGACGTGGATTATATGATTCTTGGTTTTATCATTGAATCGATAACGGCAATGCCATTAGATCGCTACGTCGAAACCACCATTTATAAACCGCTTGGATTAAAACATACCGTCTTTAACCCGCTGATGAAAGGCTTCACACCGCCGCAAATCGCCGCAACGGAACTACACGGCAATACGCGTGACGGCGTGATTCATTTCCCCAATATTCGCACCAATACACTATGGGGCCAGGTGCATGACGAAAAAGCCTGGTACTCAATGGGCGGCGTTTCAGGACACGCCGGACTGTTTTCTGACACCCATGATATGGCTGTGTTAATGCAAGTCATGCTCAATGGGGGCGGCTACGGTAACGTGAAGCTATTCGACGACAAAACGGTTGCGCAGTTTACTCGCCGCTCGCCAGAAGACGCTACCTTTGGTCTGGGGTGGCGCGTTAACGGCAACGCCTCAATGACCCCAACGTTCGGGGTATTAGCCAGTCCGCAAACGTATGGACATACCGGATGGACCGGCACGCTGACGTCTATCGATCCGGTTAATCATATGGCGATTGTGATTTTAGGTAACAGGCCGCACTCGCCGGTAGCAAATCCTAAAGTGAATCCGAATGTTTTTGTCAGTGGATTATTACCTGCGGCGACGTATGGCTGGATTGTTGACCAGATATATGGTTCCTTAAAATAAAAATTAAGAGCCTATCCCACCAGGCGTTATTGGCGCAGCCAGTTTGGACACGGACAGCGCGCAAAAACCGGAGCGTACACGTAGTACGTGAGGATTTTGAGCACTGCCCAGGACCAAAATGGCAAGTAAAATAGCCCTAATGGGATAGGCTCTAAGAAGGGATTCTGATAGCGTCCCTTCCTTCAATTTACACTCTATTTTCAATACTAAGATTGGCCTCATCAGGCCTGTTAAACGTCGACCCGACGGGAAAATGTTTATCGCAGGGCGTCCAGCCCTGCGAGCGTCAACATTTCTGCAAACGGAGTAAGGTTAGCCAATAAGTTTAAGATTTTTTATCACTCAATCATTTAACCGTTCCAGGCCTTAACCGGCCTACAAATACGCTTATTTAGCTAACCAGTCGAGTATCCCCTGCGCGGCATGTCGGCCTTCTGCCATCGCCGTCACCACCAGATCGGCGCCGCGCACCGCATCGCCGCCGGCGAAAATTTTCGGGTTGGACGTCTGGTAACGAAACTCGCTCTCGACGCTGGCGGCAATACGTCCCCAGTTATCCACCTTCACGCCGTGCGATTCGAGCCACGACATACCATGCGGATGAAAACCAAACGCCATAATGACCGCATCCGCCGGCATCACGAACTCGCTGTCCGGTACAGGTACCGGGCGGCGTCGCCCCTGACCATCCGGTTCGCCAAGCCGCGTACGCAAAAAGCGAATACCGCTGGCGCGCCCGTGCGTATCCAGCACCAACTCAACCGGCTGAACGTTAAATTCAAAGTTCGCGCCCTCTTCCCGCGCGTTTTTCACCTCTTTTTTCGACCCCGGCATATTGGCCTCATCGCGGCGATAAGCGCAGGTGACGTTGGCAGCGCCATGACGCAGCGCCGTACGTACGCAGTCCATTGCGGTGTCACCGCCGCCCAGCACAATCACGTTAAGACCCGCAGTATCAATAAACGGCTCGTCAGGCGACGCCGGAAGCCCCATCACCTGTTTGGTATTGGCGATGAGGAATGGCAACGCATCATATACCCCCGGCGCGTCTTCATTCGGTAAATCAGCCTTCATGGAACGGTAGGTTCCTACCCCGACAAAGACGGCGTCATAACTCTCCAGCAGCGTCTCCAGAGAAATATCTTTCCCTACTTCGCAGTTAAGCTCGAAACGAATCCCCATCGCGCTGAAGATCTCCCGACGGCGCGCCAGCAGAGATTTATCCAGTTTGAAAGCCGGAATGCCAAAGGTGAGCAAACCGCCGATTTCCGGGTGGCGATCGTAGACGGTGGCGCTTACGCCATGGCGCACCAGCACGTCAGCGCAGGCAAGACCTGCCGGCCCCGCGCCGATAATCGCCACGCGCTTATCGCTCTTCTGTACGTCCGACAGGTCGGGACGCCAGCCTTTGCTCAGAGCGCGATCGGAGATATAGCGCTCAATGTTGCCGATGGTAACCGCGCCATATTCATCGCGGAGTGTACACGCGCCTTCACATAGCCGGTCCTGCGGACAGACGCGCCCGGTAATTTCCGGCAGGCAGTTGGTCTGGTGGGAAAGCTCTACCGCCGCATCAATATCGCCAGCTTTCACCAGTTCGATCCACTGGGGAATATGGTTATGCAGCGGACAGGTCCATTCGCAGATACTGTGTTCCCCGCATGTGAGGCAGCGGGCCGCTTCACGCTCCGCCTGCGCGGCGCGAAACGGCAGATAAATTTCCTCAAAGGTGGTTTTACGCGCTTCAATCGCCAGTTTATCCGGTTCGCCGCGCGGCGGCGTCGCCTGCATACGCTCGGCTTTGCTGCTTGCTGCCCCACTGTGTTGTGTATCCACGGTATGCCAGGGGCGAATCTCCTGCCGGGCGGTACGCAGCCGTCGCGTTTTAGCCAGACGGGTCAACGAGTCTTCGGTGACCAGTTGCAGCGCATCCGCCGGGCAATTTTCCACACAGGCCGGACCCTGTTCACGTCCCTGACACAGATCGCATTTATGCGCGCTGGCTTTGAACTGGTTTGGCGCGACGGGCGTCAATACCATCTGCATGGTGCCGAATGGGCAGGCGACGACGCAGGATTTACAGCCGATGCACTTCTGCGCATTGACCTGCACGCTGTCGTTAATATGCGCGATCGCGCCGTTCGGACAGCTACGGGCGCAGGGCGCATCTTCGCAATGGTGACATGTGACCGCGCTGCGCTGGTGCTGATGTTTAATGACAGTAATTCGGGGCTGATAGCGCTGTGACGTCAGGACATGTCGCTCATCATTGTGAGCCATTACGCAGGCGACCTCGCAGGCATGGCAGCCCAGACACTGCTGGCTATTGGCCATAATAAAACGATTCATGGCATCCTTCTGTTTTGGTTGTAAAAACCTTATTCTTTATATGAGCATTGTTATTAACTGACGAAGGCGGGGTCGGCAATGTTCATCTGCCCAGGAAGCACAACTATCTGTCCAGAACCTGTGGCAGATCAATTTATTTCAAAGCAAATGCGATTGCGATTCAGCTAAATGCGGGGAGTGCCAGCGTGACGGTTAAACGCCCGGTCTCAGCCAGTCTGGCTAAGGCTTTTTTCTATATTGTGCTGTTGTCTATTCTGTCCACCGGCAGCGCATTACTGACGCTGACCAGCAGTTTACGGGATGCCGAAGCGATCAATATCGCCGGTTCGCTACGAATGCAGAGCTATCGGCTGGGTTACGATCTGCAAAGCCGTAGCCCGCAGATTAATGCGCATCGTCAACTTTTTCAGCACGCACTCAACTCGCCGGTACTGCAAAATCTCAACGCCTGGTATGTGCCGCAGGCGGTGAAAACTCGCTACGCGCGCCTGCACGCCAACTGGCTGGAGATGAATAGCCGCCTACAGGACGGCGACATTGCCTGGTATCAGACCAATATCAACAATTACGTCGATCAAATTGATCTCTTCGTTCTGGCGTTACAGCATTACGCCGAGCGTAAAGTCATGCTGGTCGTCGCCATATCGCTGGCGGGCGGTATCGGCATATTTACGCTGGTCTTTTTTACCCTACGGCGTATTCGCCAGCAGGTCGTTCGCCCGCTGAATCAACTGGTCACCGCCAGTCAGCGAATTGAACATGGTCAGTTCGCCCCGCTGCCGCTGGATACCAGCTTACCCAATGAACTGGGATTGTTGGCGAAAACGTTTAGTCAGATGTCGAGCGAGCTGCATAAACTTTACCGTTCGCTGGAAGCCTCGGTGGAAGAAAAAACGCACGATCTGCACGAAGCGCATCGCCGCCTGGAGGTGTTATACCAGTGCTCCCAGGCGCTGAATACCAGCCAAATCGATGTCCACTGTTTTCGCCATATTTTGCAAATTGTCCGTGAACATGACGCCGCCTGGTATCTGGAGTTAACCGTGGGCGATAACTGGCGGATTAGCGAAGGCACGCAAAGCCCCGACCTGCCGATGCAAATGCTGCCAGTGACGATGCAGGACACGGTCTATGGCGAACTCCACTGGCAAAGCCCCAACGTTAATGCCTCTACGCCGCTGCTGAACAGCGTCTCCACGATGCTGGGGCGTGGCTTGTACTTTAATCAGGCGCAAAAACACTTCCAGCAACTTTTGTTAATGGAAGAGCGCGCGACGATTGCCCGTGAGCTACACGATTCGCTGGCGCAGGTACTTTCTTATTTACGTATTCAGTTAACGCTTTTGAAGCGCGCTATTCCTGACGATAACGCCGGCGCGCAAAGCATCATGGCGGATTTTTCCAGAGCGCTGAACGACGCCTACCGTCAGCTTCGCGAGCTACTCACCACGTTCCGTCTGACGTTACAGCAGGCCGATTTACCCTCCGCATTGCATGAGATGCTGGAAGATTTACAGAGTCAGACCCCGGCCAAACTCACGTTGGATTGCCGTTTACCCACGCTGGCGCTGGATGCGCAAATGCAGGTGCATTTGTTGCAAATTGTGCGTGAAGCGGTCCTGAACGCCATTAAACACGCCAACGCGAGCGAAATCGCCGTAAGTTGCGTCACCGCGCCTGACGGCGATCATACCGTTTATATTCGCGATAATGGCATTGGTATCGGCGAACCGCATGAGCCTGCCGGACACTATGGTCTGAATATAATGCGTGAGCGCGCGGAACGCCTTGGCGGCACGCTGAATTTTTCGCAACCCTCCGGCGGCGGCACGCTGGTCAGTATCAGTTTTCGCTCCTCCAACAAGGAAGAGAGTCAGTTAACGTAAAGAACGGCAAATCGCCGGAAGGCCAGATGTCAGGTTTTCCGGCGTTGGCACAAAAAGTATGCTGTAAAAGCGCATGATAATTTACATTATCTCCTTTATTTCTCCACGTTTGGCTCGTAGCTTGCCGCTACAGTGAAGCAGTTCAAATCTATAACGATATGTAGAAACATGAGGTTCCCCTTTAATGGCGAATTTTTTTATCGATCGCCCCATTTTTGCCTGGGTGCTGGCTATCCTGTTGTGTCTGACAGGGGCGTTAGCCATTTTTTCTTTACCTGTTGAACAATATCCCGATCTGGCGCCGCCCAACGTACGTATTACCGCGAATTATCCGGGAGCGTCGGCGCAAACGCTGGAAAATACCGTAACCCAGGTTATTGAGCAGAATATGACGGGCCTCGATAATCTGATGTACATGTCATCACAAAGTAGCGGCACCGGACAGGCGACCATCACCCTGAGCTTTATTGCGGGAACCGATCCTGATGAGGCGGTTCAGCAGGTGCAAAACCAGTTACAGTCCGCGATGCGTAAACTGCCGCAGGCGGTACAGGATCAAGGCGTCACGGTACGCAAAACGGGCGATACCAATATTTTGACCATCGCTTTCGTCTCTACCGACGGCTCTATGGACAAGCAGGATATCGCCGACTACGTCGCCAGTAATATTCAGGACCCGCTCAGCCGCGTCAACGGCGTCGGCGATATTGACGCTTATGGTTCACAGTACTCTATGCGTATCTGGCTCGATCCGGCCAAATTGAATAGTTTTCAGATGACCACGAAAGACGTGACCGATGCAATTGAGTCGCAGAATGCGCAAATCGCCGTCGGGCAGCTTGGCGGTACGCCTTCGGTCGACAAACAGGCGCTGAACGCCACCATTAATGCGCAGTCACTGCTGCAAACGCCGCAACAATTTCGCGATATCACCCTGCGCGTTAATCAGGACGGTTCCGAGGTCAAACTGGGCGATGTCGCCACCGTGGAGCTGGGGGCGGAAAAGTATGACTACCTCAGCCGTTTTAACGGCAAGCCGGCTTCCGGTCTTGGCGTTAAGCTGGCTTCCGGCGCGAACGAAATGGCGACCGCGAAGCTGGTGCTGGATCGCCTCAACGAGCTGGCGCAGTACTTCCCTCAAGGGCTGGAATACAAGATCGCGTATGAAACCACCTCCTTTGTCAAAGCCTCGATTATCGATGTGGTCAAAACGTTGCTGGAAGCTATCGCGCTGGTTTTCCTGGTGATGTATCTGTTCCTGCAAAACTTTCGCGCCACGCTAATTCCGACGATCGCCGTGCCGGTAGTATTAATGGGCACCTTCTCCGTGCTTTACGCGTTTGGCTACAGTATTAACACATTAACCATGTTCGCGATGGTGCTGGCGATCGGGCTCCTGGTCGACGATGCCATCGTGGTGGTGGAAAACGTCGAACGTATCATGAGCGAAGAAGGGCTCACGCCGCGTGAAGCGACGCGCAAATCCATGGGACAAATCCAGGGGGCGCTGGTCGGTATCGCGATGGTGCTGTCTGCGGTATTCGTGCCGATGGCGTTCTTTGGCGGTACCACCGGGGCGATTTATCGTCAGTTTTCTATCACCATTGTCTCGGCAATGGTGCTGTCGGTGCTGGTCGCCATGATCCTGACACCGGCGCTGTGCGCAACGTTATTAAAACCGCTGCACAAAGGCGAACAGCACGGGCAACGCGGATTTTTCGGCTGGTTTAACCGTACCTTCAATCGTAATGCCGAACGTTATGAGAAAGGCGTAGCGAAAATTTTGCATCGCAGCCTGCGCTGGATTCTGATTTATGTTCTGTTGCTTGGCGGCATGGTGTTCCTGTTTCTGCGCCTCCCCACCTCCTTTCTGCCGCAAGAAGATCGGGGCATGTTCACTACGTCTATCCAGCTACCGAGCGGCTCTACGCAACAGCAGACCCTGAAAGTCGTTGAAAAAGTTGAAAACTATTACTTCACCCATGAGAAAGACAACATTATGTCGGTCTTCTCGACGGTAGGTTCCGGCCCTGGCGGGAATGGGCAAAACGTCGCGCGCATGTTTGTTCGCTTGAAAGACTGGGACGCGCGCGATCCCACCACCGGCTCCTCGTTCGCCATTATTGAGCGGGCGACAAAAGCATTTAACCAGATTAAAGAAGCTCGCGTCTTCGCCAGCAGCCCGCCGGCAATTAGCGGTCTGGGCAGCTCCGCCGGTTTTGACATGGAATTACAGGATCACGCCGGAGCAGGCCATGACGCGCTGATGGCCGCACGAGATCAACTCATTGATCTGGCCGGGAAAAACAGTTCCTTGACCCGCGTGCGCCACAACGGCCTGGACGACAGCCCGCAACTGCAAATTGATATTGACCAACGGAAAGCGCAGGCGCTGGGCGTATCGATTGACGATATCAACGACACCCTGCAAACAGCCTGGGGATCGAGCTACGTCAACGACTTTATGGACCGGGGCCGCGTGAAGAAGGTCTATGTTCAGGCCGCAGCGAAATATCGTATGTTGCCGGATGATATTAATCTTTGGTATGTCCGTAACAAAGACGGCGGCATGGTCCCCTTCTCCGCCTTCGCCACCTCGCGCTGGGAAACCGGCTCGCCGCGTCTGGAACGCTATAACGGCTATTCGGCGGTAGAAATTGTCGGAGAGGCCGCGCCGGGGGTCAGTACCGGGACGGCGATGGATGTCATGGAGTCGTTGGTGCATCAGCTACCGGGCGGTTTTGGCCTGGAATGGACAGCCATGTCTTACCAGGAACGGCTCTCCGGCGCGCAGGCACCCGCGCTGTACGCTATTTCGCTATTAGTCGTCTTCCTGTGTCTGGCGGCATTGTATGAAAGCTGGTCGGTGCCCTTCTCGGTGATGCTGGTTGTGCCGCTCGGCGTCATTGGCGCGCTACTCGCTACCTGGATGCGCGGGCTGGAAAACGATGTTTACTTCCAGGTGGGGCTGTTGACCGTTATCGGCCTCTCGGCGAAAAACGCGATTCTGATTGTGGAATTCGCCAACGAAATGAATCAGAAGGGACACGCGCTGTTAGACGCCACGCTGTACGCCAGCCGCCAACGCCTGCGACCGATACTGATGACTTCGCTGGCGTTTATCTTTGGCGTATTGCCGATGGCCACCAGCACCGGGGCGGGCTCGGGTAGCCAACATGCTGTCGGAACCGGCGTGATGGGGGGAATGATCTCAGCAACCATTCTGGCTATCTTCTTTGTACCCCTGTTTTTCGTGCTGATACGTCGCCGCTTCCCGCTGAAGCCGCGCCCGGAATAAGCTCCCGGCCAGCCTGATACGAGGTGTCGGGCACAAAAAAGGCGACTTTCGTTGAGTCGCCTTTTCTTATCCCCTATGGGAGCGCGGTGCCTTCCAGGCATTTATTTACGAAGCATGACTTCGATAAAATCTTTCCAGTTCCCCAGTTCACGTTCAATCATAATAGCCTCTCTTATTATTATGGGTATTCTACGTAGTTAGCGGTATATACCCTTCATACTTCAAGTTGCTTATGTGTTGGCTACGCTCGCTCACCCCAGTCACATAGTTATCTATGCTCCTGGGGGCTCACTCCCTTGCCGCCTTTAAGCAACTCGAATTATTTTGGGTATACAGAGAAGTTCATTTAACCGATTGTTGCGATATCCTCTGGTTATGCTGTCTATGATATTACTATGGCGCTGTAGCCATAAATTTTATGTGACTTACTGCAATATTTAGCAATATTAATACCTTTTCTACTACTTTAGCAAATCGGGTTAAAAAACAAACAATTGCATATGCGCAAAATAGGATTTACCCCGCGAATTATAAACAAGCCATATCTGGAACGTTTTGGAATCATTATTCACATTCACTCAACAATGTTATATTGATTGCCAATCAGTGCTGGATAAATAACCAATAACAGCCACACTTATTATCCCGCAGACGATACTATTGATTATTTATTCGAATTTCGCGTTAAAGGATTCAATATGATTACCCTCTATGGCATTAAGAATTGCGACACGATCAAAAAAGCGCGCCGTTGGCTGGAGGAGCATGGCATTGATTATCGTTTTCACGATTACCGTGTGGATGGCATAGACCTCCCTCTTCTTAATACCTTTATTGCCGAACTCGGCTGGCAGCCTTTACTGAATACGCGCGGCACAACATGGCGCAAACTGGATGAAGGCCACCGCAGCGGGATTATCGATGCCGACTCCGCCGCTGCTCTCATGGTTGAACAGCCGGCAATCATCAAACGCCCATTGCTCTGCGCGCCCGGGAAGCCTATGCTGCTTGGTTTCAGTGAATCCCGTTATCAGCAGTTTTTTGATGAGGTGTAGTCTATGTCGTGCCCGGTTATTGAGCTGACACAGCAACTTATTCGTCGCCCCTCCCTGAGTCCGGATGACGCAGGCTGTCAGGCATTAATGATTGAACGCCTACGTAAAATCGGTTTTACCATTGAGCATATGGATTTTGGCGACACGCAAAATTTTTGGGCATGGCGTGGGCGTGGCGAAACGCTGGCGTTCGCCGGGCATACTGACGTCGTACCGGCTGGCGATGTCGATCGCTGGATCAATCCGCCGTTTGAACCTACGATTCGCGACGGAATGTTGTTCGGTCGCGGCGCGGCGGATATGAAAGGTTCACTGGCGGCCATGGTGGTGGCTGCTGAACGTTTTGTTGCGCAGCATCCTCATCACCGGGGCCGCCTCGCGTTTTTGATTACCTCTGATGAAGAAGCCAGCGCAAAAAATGGCACCGTAAAGGTGGTTGAAGCGCTGATGGCCCGTAACGAGCGGCTGGATTACTGTCTGGTCGGCGAACCTTCCAGTACGGAAATTGTGGGCGATGTCGTCAAAAACGGGCGTCGCGGTTCCCTCACCTGTAACCTCACTATTCATGGCGTTCAGGGGCACGTCGCCTATCCGCATCTGGCGGATAACCCTGTTCATCGCGCCGCGCCTTTTCTTAATGAACTGGTCGCTATCGAGTGGGATCGGGGCAATGACTTTTTCCCGGCCACCAGTATGCAGGTAGCCAATATCCAGGCAGGCACCGGCAGCAATAATGTCATTCCCGGCGAACTGTTCGTGCAATTTAACTTCCGTTTCAGCACGGAACTGACCGATGAGATGATCAAAGAACGAGTACATGCGCTGCTTGAGAAGCATCAGCTACGCTATACCGTAGACTGGTGGCTTTCCGGCCAGCCGTTCCTGACCGCACGCGGCAAGCTGGTGGACGCGGTGGTAAACGCCATTGAGCACTATAATGAAATTAAACCGCAATTACTGACGACGGGCGGTACGTCCGACGGACGTTTTATCGCCCGTATGGGAGCGCAGGTGGTAGAACTGGGGCCGGTGAACGCCACCATTCATAAAATTAATGAATGTGTGAATGCCGCCGATCTCCAGCTACTGGCCCGTATGTATCAACGCATTATGGAACAGCTCGTCGCCTGATGAGCGTTCCGGTAAGAGGAAATAAGCATGGACTGGCTGGCAAAATATTGGTGGATTCTGGTATTGGTGTTTCTGGTAGGCGTACTGCTGAATGTGATCAAAGATCTCAAACGCATCGACCATAAGAAATTCCTTGCCAATAAACCTGAGCTGCCCCCGCATCGCGATTTTAACGATAAGTGGGACGATGAAGACGACTGGCCGAAGAAAGATCAGCCGAAAAAGTAACCGGATAACATGCCGGACAGGTATCGCTATCCGGCATGGTCCCCACCGCCGGGCATTACGTCGCGTAAACGCTGCGTTCGTCCGGCATCCAGCGCAATTAGCGCCTGTGCCGCCTGCGCACGTTGCAACGCCAGCAGAGCTTTACGGCCTGAAATGCGTAGCCGGGCGCACAGTTCGGCATCGCTGGCTTTTTCTTCCAGCCGCCCTCTCAGCGCCGGTAATGGCAATGCGCTGTATTGCAGTAAACGATGCAGGCAACCTAACGATGTCAGTAGCGGACGGTGCGCGAACGCAAAACCGACCAGCTCACGCCAGTCTTCATCATTAAGCGCCTGTTCGCGCAACGCCGCCAGCGGTATCTCCTCGCCGTTCCACTGCGTCAGGATATCCGCATCGCGGCGCAAACGTCGGTGTTCCTGTTGCGCCAGCCGTTTTCCCGCGTCGCTCAGCGGCAATAACGCCATCGCCGTATAGCAACCGCTGCTCGCCTCCCGATGGTTGCCCATCCGTACCAGCACAAAGCCGCAACGTTGCCAGAAACGCCACAGCTCCGGTGTATAGCCGAAACTGACGGAAAGATAATCACACTGCGCCGCCTGCACGCACGCGCAGGCAATCAACTGCTGACCGATGCCTTCGCGCTGGCGGGCGGGGTGCACCGCGATACGGCTTACGCGACGCCCGACCAGCGTCGCGGCTAAAGGGTCGCTACCATGCGCCGCCAGCGACTGCGCCACCAGATTTCCACGCGGACGCCGGAAACCGCACCATACAGCCTGACTGAGTTCTGCGGATAAGCCCCCCTCTTCGACCAGCCAGACGGCGCCCGCCACACGGTTATTCGCCGTGGCCTGCAAGAAATGCTGTCCTGGCGCATCCATCATTCGGCGCAGATCCAGCGGCGAAGTACGATAGTGCGCCCCCGACAGTAACTGATACACAGCCCTCGGCAACGCGGGCGTCTTCCCCCAGGCCTGTTGGTAAAACGCCGAGATGGCTATCGCGCCATGTGGCGCCTGCGCAAACGCTTCATCGTCGAATATCAGCGCCTCGCTGACGATATTTTCCAGCGGGCATTCTGGCGCCCAGCGGACAGGCTGACGAAGCGTGAAGCGGTGAAGCTGCGGAAAACGGGCGCAAAACTTAAGTAAAAAACCGCGTCCGGTGCCTTCGTAGCCCTGAACAGTGGTGGTGAGTAGTATGCGGGGAAAGCGCGAAACCAGTTGCAGCAGCAGCGGCGCGGGGATTGCCGCCGCCTCGTCAACCACCAGCCAGTCGGCTCTTGCCCCGCCCGCCAGCAACGCATCCGGCGCCATAAAGCAGAACCGCTCACCGGCAAACGCTGCCAGGATATCCGTTGCCGTTTTCGCCGGTGCGGTCACGATAGCCGTGCCCGCCATCCGGGAGATGAATTGCCCGGCCAGCGCCGATTTGCCGCGCCCACGGGGGGCAATCACCGTCGCCACGCCGGGCGGCATTTCACGTAAACGCGATAAGATAGCCGCCTGCTCCGGCTGCGGCTCGCCGGTGGCGGGTCGCCAGCGTCCACGGAAAGGATAAGATGGCCAGCAAAACGGCTGGCGCTGTCGCCAAAGCAGCGTTTGCGGATCGCGGGAGAAAGTCCGTTTAAGATGCTGTGCAAACTGCGGTGTGGGGATAGGCTGCGCGCAGTCGCTCCAGCGCAGTGAATCGGTATCAGGCCTGCTTTCCCACGTCTCGTACGGCGGCATCAGCAGAAGCAGCCAGCTTCCGGCCTGCAAGGTCCCGCTCAGGGCGGCAAACGCTGCGGCGTCAAAGCCCTGCCAGGCATCAAATATCGCATGACGAAATTCACGGCCCAGCAGCGTTTGTAACGCCTGTGGCGTACAGCACGGCTGTGCGGGCGCATCAGGCGCGACCCACAGCCAGTCACCGGGCAATGCAGCGCGTATCGCCTCGGCCCGCTCCCGGCACCACGCCGCATCGCCGCTGATGACCAGTAAACGGCGAATGCCTTCCTGTGTCATTTGCGACGTTAACGCCTGTAGCGCATCGATATCAGACATCCCTGCCCCAGTTTATCAAAAGTTTTTGCCAAACGTATTACATTGCGCCGGGTCACCGCTGTCAAATCCACGCTTAAACCAGCTGTAGCGCTGTTCTGAGGTGCCGTGGGTAAAACTATCCGGCACGACGCGCCCCTGCCCCTGTTGCTGTAAGCGATCGTCGCCGATAGCCTGTGCGGCATTGAGCGCCTCTTCCAGATCGCCCGCCTCCAGTACGCCTTGCTGCTGCATACTGTGTCCCCACACGCCGGCAAAGCAATCCGCCTGTAGCTCCATGCGCACCGAAAGGCGATTCACCTCCGTTTGCGACGCGTTTTGCTGTAGCTGGCGTACTTTCGGCTCAATACCTAACAGTTTTTGTACGTGGTGGCCGACTTCGTGGGCGATGACATAACCCTGAGCAAAATCACCGTCCGCGCCCAGCTTATTTTTCATATCATCGTAAAATGAGAGATCGATATAGACGGTGCCGTCCGCCGGGCAGTAAAACGGCCCCATCACGGACTGACCCGCACCACAGCCGGTGCGCGTCATACCACGGTACATCACCAGTTTTGGCTGCTGATAGCCGCGGCCCATTTTTTGAAAGAGTTGCCCCCAGGTATCTTCGGTCGTCGCCAGAATCACCGAGGTAAATTTTGCCGCTTCATCATCATTGGGGCTTATCGAACGCGTCGACTGCTGCTGCGAAATCGGCTGACCGGTCAACAGACCGGTTAAATCCACCCCATAGTACCCTGCGACCAACACCACCACCAACAGAATGATGCCGCCTTTTCCGCGCGGAAGACGAAAGCCAGGGCCACCCAGCGAGGGGCCGCCTGGCCGATTACGTCTGTCCTCTACATTGTTACTTTCACGACGCCCTTGCCAGCGCATAATCACCTCATTCTCTCTTTGTTATACAGATGATCGTAGGCGGTCAGGCGCAGGATTACCACAGGTAAACGCTATCAGAATGAGGAAAGGATGATACCGGAGAGCGGTTGCCCCCCGGTCAGAAGCGGAATTAATCTAATTTCACGCCCAGGCGATGCGCGACGGCTTCATAGGCTTCAATCAGACCGCCCAGGCTCTGGCGGAAGCGGTCTTTGTCCATTTTGTCCAGCGTCTCTTTATCCCACAGGCGGCTGCCGTCCGGCGAAAACTCATCGCCCAGCACCACTTCGCCTTTGTACAGGCCAAACTCCAGTTTGAAATCCACCAGGATAAGACCCGCGTCATCAAACAGTTTTTTCAGTACGTCGTTGGCTTTGTAGGTTAGCTCTTTCATACGCGCCAGATTTTCCTGACTTACCCAACCGAACGTTTCACAGTAGGAACTATTCACCATCGGGTCGTGCAGCGCGTCGTTTTTCAGGAACAGATCGAATATCGGCGGGTTAAGCTCCATGCCTTCTTCCACGCCCAGACGCTTGACCAACGACCCTGCCGCACGGTTGCGCACCACACATTCAACCGGCACCATCTCCAGCTTCTTCACCAGACACTCGGTATCAGACAGCAAACGTTCCATCTGGGTCGGGATGCCCGCCTCGGCCAGTTTGGTCATAATGAAATGGTTGAATTTGTTATTTACCATGCCTTTGCGATCAAACTGTTCAATGCGCGCGCCATCCCCTGCTGACGTATCATTGCGGAATTCGAGCACCAACAGGTCCGGGTTTTCCGTGCTGTATACGGTTTTCGCTTTACCACGATACAACTCAGCTTGCTTTTGCATCTTTAACACTCCTGGGTGTGAATTAACGATAAGTATTCATTTTCTGCTACGCCTGCCGGAGACGCCGGCCTGTAATTGTGGTGCGAAATAGCGGTTAAATCGCGTTTTTGTACCGACGCACACGTTTGCGTATCTTATCAGAAAAAAGGGCCGGATTACTCCAGCCCTGTTAAATTACTTGTTGAACGCAGCCTGGAAGACGGCAACCAGCGCGTCGTTCTGGCTTTGCGTCAGAGTATGCCCCTTAGGATCGATAAACTGCAAGCTGCTGCGGTTATCTAAATCGCCGACCTGCAATTTATAGTCTCCGGACGCCAGGCCCGGGTCGCTAGCGCCCAGATCCCGCCAGTCGCTGTCAGACAACGGTTTGTACGTTACCGCCATGCTGCCCTGAGAGCGAGTGCTGTCGGTGACTTTCATGCCCACTTTTTCCAGCGCGGCCGGGAGGCGCTGCCACACGAGGTTGAACGGACCACGAACGACCAGCATAGGTAAACCGGTATCATCAGCGGCGCTCTGCACATCCATCGTTGCGGCGGAACGGTTCTGCGCGGCATTTGCCGCATCCGTAGCGGTCTTATCCAGACCGGCGGAAATGACGTTCATCATTTCAGTGCTATAGCGCTGCAGCGACGCCGCGTCAGCAACCGGCTTGCCAGCCTGTTCCAGATTAACCAGTTTTACCGTTACCGCCTGCTGATAGCCCTGCGGCTTCACCGAGATTTGATAACGTCCACGATACTGTTCGTCTTCATCCAGGCGGTTCCAGCTTACCCAATCGGTCGTCAGGGTCTGGCTGGCATCGTCACGTTTTTCAATCGAATAATTTTTCGCCTGAATCACGCTGACGACTTGCGGCCACAGCGTGCTGCTACGGCCATTTTCCACCAATAGCGTCGCGGTATCGCCAGAGAACTGGGTACGCGCGCCGCTCACTAACGCTAACGGCTGCGCCGGCGGACGGATATCCAACGCCTTACCAACCGCGCCGCTCCCCTTTGTGACCGGAATAACATAGTCGCCGGTCGTGATCGGCAGGATCATTCCTGCCGGGGCGTGAAGTTCAGCAAGCGGCGCGGCATCCAGATAGGATTCATCGCCGCTTACCTGGCGCTTGTAGCGCGAATCGGAACTACAGGCAGCGAGCAGCAAAACAAGCGAAACACCCGCAACCTTCGCCAGGCGCGACTTTTGTACTGAGTAAGCCATCAAATCTCCCTAAACTTTACAGCAGGCCAGCATGCTGAAGCGCTGCTTTGACGATGTCACGACCATGGTCCGTGATAGGCGTCATTGGCAGGCGCAGCGTGTCGGTCGCCACAAGACCCAATGCCTTACATGCCCATTTCACCGGGATAGGATTGGGTTCGACAAATAGTTTGTTGTGTAACGGCATCAGACGCTGGTTGATAGCACGCGCCTCGGCAAATTGCCCTTCCGCCGCCAGTTTGCACATGTCAGCCATCTCGCGCGCCGCTACGTTAGCCGTAACGGAAATCACGCCATGACCACCCAGTTGCATAAAGTCCAGCGCAGACGCGTCATCGCCGCTAAGCAGAATAAAATCGTCTGAAACCAGCTCTTTGATCTGGTGAACGCGGGTTAAGTTCCCTGTCGCCTCTTTGATAGCGATAATATTTTTTATTTCCGCCAGACGACCCACGGTTTCCGGCAACATGTCGCAACCGGTACGGGACGGCACATTATACAGAATTTGCGGCAAGTCAGTGTGTTCCGCGATGGCTTTGAAATGCTGGAACAAACCTTCCTGCGTGGGGCGATTGTAGTACGGCGTCACCGTCAGGCAGCCAACAACGCCGCTATCGTTAAAACGCTGCGTCAGGCTAATCGCTTCCGCGGTCGCGTTTGCGCCCGTGCCGGCGATAACCGGAATACGTCCGTCAGCCAGTTCCAGCGTCATCATCACGACATCGCCATGTTCATCATGGCTTAGCGTGGCAGACTCGCCGGTGGTGCCAACCGAAACAATCGCCGAGGTACCGTTGGCGACATGATAATCAATGAGTTTTTTCAGGCAAGACCTACTGACGTTACCTTTCTCATCCATCGGCGTAACAAGCGCGACAATACTTCCCGTGAACATGGGCCATCCTCTGTGCAAACAAGTCCCTCAATGGTACGTTTGGTATGGCAATAAAAGCAAGCGACCAAAGCCGTTCTGATTGTTGTACGCAGGTTTTTTTTATGGTTTCCTTAAGATTACCTCACCGCTCAAAGGAATAACTGGTTTGACACCGTCATCACAACACTATTTGGTTATCACTGCGCTGGGCGCCGACAGGCCCGGTATTGTGAATACCATTACTCGCCATGTCAGCAGTTGCGGCTGTAATATCGAAGACAGCCGACTGGCGATGCTGGGCGATGAATTCACGTTTATTATGCTGTTGTCCGGCACGTGGAACGCGATTACCTTGATTGAATCGACATTGCCGTTAAAAGGCGCGGAGCTGGATCTGCTGATTGTGATGAAACGGACGTCCGACCGCCCCCGCCCGGCAATGCCCGCGACGGTATGGGTTCAGGTTGAGGTCGCCGACTCCCCGCATTTAATTGAGCGATTCACCGCGCTGTTTAATAGTCATGAAATGAATATTGCGGAGCTGGTCTCCCGCACGCAGCCGGCTGAAGGTGATAAAGCCGCGCAATTATTTATTCAAATCACCGCACATAGCCCGGCGTCGCAAAATTCCGCAAATATTGAGCAAGCCTTTAAAGCACTATGTACAGAACTCAATGCGCAAGGCAGTATAAACGTCGTCAATTACTCACAACATGATGAACAGGATGGAGTTAAGTAATGAATCCACTGAAAGCCGGTGATATCGCACCGAAATTTAGCTTGCCGGATCAAGACGGGGAACAAGTAAATTTGACCGACTTCCAGGGACAGCGCGTTCTGGTTTATTTCTACCCAAAAGCCATGACACCCGGCTGTACCGTGCAGGCCTGCGGCTTACGCGATAACATGGACGAGCTCAAAAAAGCAGGCGTGGACGTGCTGGGCATCAGCACCGATAAACCTGAAAAACTCTCCCGTTTCGCTGAAAAAGAGCTGCTGAACTTTACCCTTTTATCCGATGAAAACCATCAGGTGTGTGAACAGTTCGGCGTCTGGGGCGAAAAGTCGTTTATGGGCAAAACGTATGACGGCATTCACCGCATCAGCTTTTTGATTGACGCTGATGGTAAGATTGAGCACGTCTTTAATGATTTTAAAACCAGTAATCACCATGATGTGGTGCTGAACTGGCTGAAAGAAAACGCGTAAAAGCCTCAGGCCGCGCTGATGTGCGGCCTGGAAAGGAATGCGCCGTCAGGCTTGCCGAGCCATACGCCCTTCTCCGGTAATCACCAAATCGGCATCTTTAACCACCTGCTCAAGCTGTAGCGTTTCCACGACAATCTCTACGTCGGCGCGTAATTCCGCATTGAGCAATCCTAAAAGCGCGCCGCCCATTTCGCCTGCCGCGCCCGCGCCGGGAGCATTAATCACCTCACGTCCCGTAGCCTGATAAATATGCCGGCCCCAGTTCTCCAGCGCCTCGTCCAGGATGTTCACCATTTCCGCTGTCGCCCCTTTTTGTGGGCCGAAAATGGCCGATGCGCCCTGGGAACCACACAGCGGATTGTTGACATCGCACGCCTTTTAGCTGATTGGCGGTAGCGGAATCAATTTCTACAATACAGTTTTCCTTCAGCAGCGAGAATTTTGTAGGTTCCGACAATAAAAATGCCGCAACACGGTGCGGCATTAAAAAAAGAGCGGCTTTCTAAGCGCTTGTCCCCCATCTGGCGTACGCAAAATGGCGGCAGGACACTATGATGTCGTTCACGCTTTCCGACTTTCGTACAGACCGCTCAGGATGAGGCATCCGTCACCTGACCATCCGGCCAGGCATGGACAACGGCTTTAATCAGCGTCGCCAATGGAATGGCGAAAAACACTCCCCAGAAACCCCACAGACCGCCGAAAATCACCACTGACAGAATAATCACCAGCGGATGCAAATTCACCGCTTCGGAGAAAAGTACCGGTACCAGCAGATTGCCATCCAACGCCTGAATAATCAGATAAACGGCAAAACAGCTCCAGAATTCCGTCCCCAGGCCAAACTGAAACAGCGCGACGCCCACCACCGGAATTGTCACCACAAAAGCGCCGATATAGGGGATCAGGACCGAAAAGCCCACCAGTACCGCCAGCAGTAGCGAATAGTTGAGGCCAAACAGCAAAAAGCCCAGCCAGGTCGCCACGCCCACCACCACCATCTCCAGCACTTTTCCGCGGATATAGTTGGTGATCTGCTGATTCATCTCATTCCACACCTGCCCCGCCAGCCCGCGATTACGCGGCAGCACGCGGCGCACGGCATTCAGCATCTGCTCTTTATCTTTTACCAGGAAAAAGACCATCAGCGGCACCAGCACCAGATATACCGCCAGCGTCAGTAGCCCGACTAACGAAGCCAACGAATACTTCACCACCGAATCGCCCATGTTAAGCATCCGGGTACGCATGTTTTCCGCCATCGCATCAATAATGCCCGCATCCATCAGCGCCGGATAGCGTCGCGGCAAGGTCGCGGCAAAATCGGACAGTTTATTCAGCATACCGGGCATATCACGAATCAGGTAAATACCCTGCTGCCAGGCAATCGGCATCACCACAAACGCCATTAATAACAGAATGCCGACAAAGAGGATAAGGACAATGGAGGCTGCCCAGCGCCGGGAACAGCCAATCGCCTGCAGGCGCGCCGTCGGCCACTCCAGCAGGTAGGCCAGTACGATAGCGACCAGCAGCGGCGCTAACAGGCCGCTAAAGAAAAAGAGGATGCTAAAACCAGCCACCAGAATGACCAGCAAGGCAATCGCCTCCGGGTCGCTGAAGCGACGGCGATACCATTGCATTAACATTTCGAGCATAAAACCCTTCCCAGAACTCAACTGCGGGATTGTGATGCCGAATTGTATCGAAATGTCACAAAAAAGACTTCGCTTTTTATCATTGATTCAGGAAACTAAAATAGTGAGTCTGTGCTCATCACAGTTACACTTATGAAGTGTCGGAGCGTGGAACGATATTTCACGACGTTGGTCAAAGGGCTATCTCAAAACAACAGGATAGAGGTTATGTTCAGGCAGTTGAAAAAAAACCTGGTGGCAACCCTCATTGCAGCATTGGCTCTCGGTCAGGTCGCGCCCGCATTTGCCGACCCTGCCGACACGCTGCCCGATATGGGAACCTCGGCAGGGAGCACGCTTTCTATCGGACAAGAGATGCAAATGGGCGACTTTTATGTGCGCCAGCTACGCGGCAGCGCGCCGTTAATCAACGATCCGCTGCTGGTGCAATACATTAACGCGCTGGGGATGCGTCTGGTCTCGCACGCCGACTCCGTCAAAACGCCCTTCCATTTTTTCTTGATCAATAATGACGAAATCAACGCGTTCGCGTTCTTTGGCGGCAATGTGGTGCTACACTCGGCGCTTTTTCGCTACGCGGATAACGAAAGCCAGCTAGCTTCAGTCATGGCGCATGAAATCTCCCACGTGACGCAGCGCCACCTGGCGCGCGCGATGGAAGATCAAAAGCGCAGCGCGCCGCTTACCTGGGTGGGCGCGCTGGGTTCCATTTTGCTGGCCATGGCCAGCCCACAGGCCGGTATGGCGGCACTAACCGGTACTCTGGCGGGAACGCGCCAGGGAATGATAAGTTTCACCCAGCAAAATGAGCAAGAAGCCGACCGTATTGGTATTCAGGTACTGCAACGCGCCGGATTTGACCCACAGGCGATGCCCTCTTTCCTCGAAAAACTGCTCGACCAGGCGCGTTACTCCACGCGTCCGCCTGAAATTTTGCTCACTCACCCCTTACCGGAAAGCCGCCTTGCGGATGCCCGCAACCGTGCCAACCAGATGCGCCCGGTCGTGGTGCAATCTTCCGCCGACTTTTATCTCGCCAAAGCGCGCGCCCTGGGAATGTACAATTCCGGACGTAACCAGCTCACCAGCGACCTGCTGGATCAGTGGTCTAAAGGCAACGTGCGTCAGCAACATGCGGCGCAATATGGCCGGGCGTTGCAGGCGATGGAAGCGAGCAAGTACGATGAAGCGCGCAAAACGTTGCAGCCGCTGTTAAGCGCGGAACCGAACAATGCCTGGTATCTTGACCTCGCCACCGATATTGACCTGGGGCAGAAAAGAGCCAACGACGCGATTAATCGCCTGAAAAATGCCCGCGATCTGCGCGTTAATCCTGTGCTGCAGTTAAACCTCGCCAATGCGTACCTCCAGGGAGGCCAGCCGAAAGCGGCGGAAACCATTCTGAATCGCTACACCTTTAGCCATAAAGATGACGGTAACGGCTGGGATCTGCTTGCTCAGGCCGAAGCCGCGCTGAACAACCGCGATCAGGAGCTGGCGGCGCGCGCTGAAAGTTATGCGCTGGCAGGACGACTGGATCAGGCAATTTCACTGCTCAGTAGCGCCAGCGCCCAGGCAAAACTGGGTAGCCAGCAACAGGCGCGTTACGATGCGCGTATCGACCAGTTGCGCCAGTTACAGGAACGCTTCAAGCCATACACGAAAATGTAATCGCCGTTTATTAGCCGGATGGCGTCACAAGGAGAACTCATGACCGACACGATTAAAATCTACCATAACCCGCGCTGCTCGAAGAGCCGCGACACGCTGAACCTGCTGAAATCTAACGGCGTGGAACCGGAAGTGGTGCTTTATCTGGATACGCCCGCCGACGCCGCCACCGTGCGGGAACTGCTGCGTATGTTGGGCATGTCCAGCGTGCGCGAACTGATGCGCCAGAAAGAAGATCTCTATAAGACGCTTCACCTGGCGGATAGCCAGCTAAGTGAAGAGGCGTTAATCCAGGCGCTGGTTGAACACCCTAAACTGATGGAGCGCCCCATTGTGGTGGCAAATGGTCAGGCGCGCATTGGCCGACCGCCTGAGCAGGTACTGGACATCCTCGGTTAACCGTTGAACGCCGCCGTCGCGGCGTATTACAGTTTCAGGATCTCTTTGACAAACGGGATCGTCAGTTTTCGCTGGGCAGTGATCGACGCATGATCGAGCTGATCCAGCGTCATAAACAGCGTGCGCATTTCGCGATCAAGACGTTTGAGTAAAAACCGCCCGACATCTTCCGGCAGTTCAAACCCCCGTAACCGGGCGCGCAACTGTAGCGCCTGAAGTTTGTCTTCATCGGAAAGAGGCTGGAGTTTATAGATTTGCCCCCAGTCCAGACGGGAAGCGAGATCGGGCAAGCCCAGATTTAACTGTCTTGGCGGACGATCGCCGGTGATCAATAACCGCGTCTTACCGGACTCCAGAATGCGGTTATAGAGATCAAAGATCGCCATCTCCCACAGTTCATCGCCAGCGACACACTCAATGTTATCAATACACACCAGCGAGAGGTGTTCCATACCGTCGAGCACTTCCGGCACGAACCAGGTACGTTTATCGAGCGGGACGTAGCCTACCGCATCTCCACGCTGCGACAGTTCAGCGCAGGCGGCGTGCAGTAAATGGCTGCGGCCCGCGCCTTCACGCGCCCAAAGGTAGATATATCCACTATGTTCCTGGCGCAACACGTTTTGTAACGCGGCCAGTAGAGAGGCGTTATCCCCCGGCCAGAAACTTGCGAAAGTTTCGTCGTCAGGAAGATAAAGTGGCAAAGAGAGCTGTGCCGGTGTGTTCAGAGATACCTCAACCCAGGATGACATAAAATCGCGCTGAGTTTACCACATAATTCCCTTGAGATAGAACCGGGCAGCATCGCTGCCCGGCAACCCGTTACGGATGCGGAGACTCCGCATCATTTGCCTCCAGTACCACTTCTTCCGGACGCAACAGGCTAATCAGTTTAAAAATCAGGCTCAGGCAAATCCCGACGATGGTCGCCAGCGCCATTCCTTTCAATTCTGCCGCGCCGATATGTACTTTCGCGCCGCTCACGCCGATGATCAAAATCACCGAGGTGAGGATCAGGTTTTGCGCTTTGTTGTAATCGACTTTTGATTCGATCAATACGCGAATCCCCGACGCGCCGATGACGCCGTACAACAGCAGCGAGACGCCGCCCATCACGGGTAACGGGATAATCTGAATCGCCGCCGCCAGTTTGCCGACGCAGGAAAGCAGAATGGCGAAAATCGCCGCGCCGCCGATAACCCAGGTACTGTAAACGCGGGTGATCGCCATGACGCCAATATTTTCCCCATAGGTGGTATTCGGCGTGGAGCCGAAGAAACCGGAGACGATCGTCGACAGTCCGTTAGCGAACATCGAGCGGTGCAAACCGGGATCGCGCACTAAATCTTTTTTGACGATATTCGCCGTCACCACCAGATGACCGACATGCTCGGCGATCACGACCAACGCCGCGGGCAGAATCGTCAGGATCGCGAACCATTCAAAACGCGGCGTATAGAAGGTCGGCAGCGCAAACCAGTGCGCCTGGGCAATCGGCGTGGTATCGACCACCCCCAACGCGAATGACAGCGCATAGCCCGCCAGCACGCCGATCAAAATCGGAATGATCGCCAGGAAACCGCGAAACAGTACAGAGCCGAACACCGTCACCGCCAGCGTGACCATGGAGATGATAATTGTTTTCGTGTCCGGCGACTGCCCTTGCGCAGGCAGCAATCCGGCCATCCCCGCCGCGACGCCAGCCAGCTCCAGACCGATGACGGCAACGATTGCGCCCATTGCCGCAGGCGGGAACATCACATCCAGCCAGCCGGTGCCCGCTTTTTTAACAATGAAAGAGACCAGACAGAACAGCACGCCGCACATAATAAAACCGCCCAGCGCCACTTCATAACCCAGCGGCAACAACAGTAATACCGGGGAAATAAAGGCAAAGCTCGATCCGAGGTAGGCCGGAATTTTACCTTTGCAGATAAAGAGATACAGCAGCGTTCCGATACCGTTAAACAACAGCACCGTCGCGGGGTTGATATGAAACAGAACTGGCACCAGCACGGTCGCGCCAAACATGGCGAAAAGGTGCTGTAAACTAAGCGGGATTGTCTGTAAAAGCGGCGGTCTTTCACTCACCCCGATAGCACGGCGCGTCATAGTGTTTTCCTCTAAGTGTGTTTGTTATGAGTTGTTTTATTCAAAAAAAAGCCGACTCTTAAAGTCGGCTTTTAATTATTTATTCACTTACTTGGTACCAAAAATCTTATCGCCGGCATCGCCAAGCCCCGGAATAATGTATCCGTGCTCGTTAAGCCCCTGATCGATAGAGGCGGTGTACAGTTCAACGTCCGGGTGCGCTTTTTCCAGCGCCGCAATGCCTTCCGGCGCGGCGACCAGCACCAGCACCTTAATGCTGCTACAGCCTGCTTTTTTCAGCAGGTCGATGGTCGCGATGACAGAACCGCCGGTCGCCAGCATCGGGTCGACGATCAGCGCCATGCGCTCATCAATGTTCGATACCAGTTTCTGGAAATAAGGTACTGGCTCAAGCGTCTCTTCGTTACGGTACATCCCGACTACGCTGATACGCGCGCTCGGTACATTTTCCAGAACGCCTTCCATCATGCCCAGACCCGCGCGCAGAATCGGCACAACGGTAATTTTTTTACCTTTGATCTGGTCGATTTCCACCGGGCCATTCCAGCCTTCGATGGTGACTTTTTCCGTTTCCAGGTCGGCTGTCGCTTCATACGTCAGCAGGCTGCCTACTTCTGAGGCGAGTTCACGAAAGCGTTTAGTGCTAATGTCGTTTTCACGCATCAGACCCAGCTTGTGTTTGACGAGTGGGTGTTTGACTTCCACGATCTTCATACTCTTCTCCTATCCTCAGATGAGTGGCAACCACAAAAAAAATCGCCGGATTATACCGCTTTTCCTCTCTGGCGCAACACAATGTATGCTTGACCTGGATCAACTAAAAGCGCTGATAGCGGAAAAGTGAGTATAAATCACTCACGTTGAAACAGGCGATAAAGGCTGACAACCGTTTGAATCTTAGCAATTTTAAGGATGAATGGCCTGTCCTGATCGCCTGTCGTAAACCAAGTGCTGGATATCCTTTTCTTTTTTACCAACAGAGAAATTTTCAAGCAGCGACCGAAACCATGCCAAAAAAATCGTCCGGATATCCAGGGCGCAGACCACGCTCGCAAACGTTTGCTTTCCCTGTTAGAATTGCGCCGAATTTAACTTTTACCGCAAGAAAAAACGTGGGGAACCAGGCAGTGACCGATAAGACCTCTCTTAGCTATAAAGATGCCGGCGTCGATATTGATGCGGGTAACGCTCTGGTTGATCGAATCAAAGGCGTAGTGAAGAAAACTCGCCGCCCGGAGGTTATGGGCGGTCTGGGCGGTTTCGGTGCGCTGTGCGCGTTGCCGCAAAAATATCGTGAACCGGTACTGGTTTCCGGCACTGACGGCGTAGGCACCAAACTTCGCCTGGCGATGGACTTAAAGCGTCACGACGCTATCGGTATTGATCTGGTGGCAATGTGCGTAAACGATCTGGTCGTTCAGGGCGCGGAACCGCTGTTTTTCCTCGATTACTATGCCACGGGTAAACTGGATGTCGATACCGCCGCCAGCGTGATCAACGGTATTGCCGAAGGCTGCCTGCAATCCGGCTGCGCGCTGGTCGGCGGCGAGACGGCGGAAATGCCGGGCATGTATCACGGCGAAGATTACGATGTGGCGGGTTTCTGCGTCGGCGTAGTCGAAAAATCAGAAATCATCGACGGCTCCCGGGTTGCCGAAGGCGACGTGCTGATTGCGCTCGGCTCCAGCGGCCCGCACTCGAATGGATATTCGCTGGTGCGGAAAATTATTGACGTTAGCGGCTGCGACCCACAAACCACTCTGCTGGAAGGGAAGCCGCTGGCCGATCATCTGCTTGAACCGACCCGTATCTACGTAAAATCGGTTCTGGAACTGATTGAAAACGTCGATGTACACGCTATCGCCCACCTCACCGGCGGCGGCTTTTGGGAAAATATTCCGCGCGTTCTGCCGGAGAATACCCAGGCGGTAATTAATGAGTCGTCATGGCAGTGGCCCGCCATCTTTACCTGGCTGCAAACCGCCGGTAATGTCAGCCGACATGAAATGTACCGTACCTTTAACTGCGGCGTCGGCATGGTGATTGCGCTCTCTGCTCCGGAAGCGGACAAAGCGCTTGCTCTGCTAAACGAGAAAGGTGAAAACGCATGGAAAATCGGTATCATCAAAGCCTCTGATTCCGAACAGCGTGTGGTTATTGAATAATGAATATTGTGGTGCTGATTTCCGGTAATGGAAGCAATTTACAGGCGATTATCGATGCCTGCGAAGCGAAGAAAATTAAAGGCACCCTCAGGGCAGTATTCAGCAATAAGGCCGACGCGTTCGGCCTTGAACGCGCCAGAGAAGCCGGCATTCCGGCGCAAGCGCTGACTGCCGATCGGTTTGACAGCCGCGACGCCTTCGATCGCGAGTTGATTAGCAAGATAGACGCGTATGCGCCCGATGTGGTCGTGCTGGCCGGTTTTATGCGTATTCTGAGTCCGATGTTTGTCGCGCATTACTACGGGCGTCTGCTGAACATTCACCCTTCCCTGCTGCCAAAATATCCGGGGTTGCATACCCATCGCCAGGCGCTGGAAAACGGCGATGAGGAGCACGGTACCTCGGTGCATTTCGTGACAGACGAGCTCGACGGCGGCCCGGTCATTCTCCAGGCGAAGGTGCCGGTTTTTGCCGACGACAGCGAAGATGATATCACCGCACGCGTACAAACTCAGGAACATGCGATTTATCCGCTGGTGATTGGCTGGTTTGCGCAGGGACGTCTAAAGATGCGCGATAACGCCGCCTGGCTGGACGGGCGTCGTCTGCCGCCGCAAGGTTATGCGTCTGACGAATAATACGTCATCGGACAGGACTGCGTCTGCTTGCTGGATGGCGGCATAAATGCCTATCCGGCCTACTCTTTTCCCTTCCTTTATGCTATCAGTTTATTGTCATATTTTTCTGGCGCAGTTGGACATTAACGCGTAATGCTCGCCATAATCATCAGGCAGTGTCCCGTGAATAAAACGGAGTATAGGTAGTAATGGGTCAGGAAAAGCTATATATCGAGAAAGAACTAAGTTGGTTAGCATTTAACGAACGCGTGTTACAGGAAGCAGCGGATAAATCCAACCCGTTGATTGAGCGGATGCGGTTCCTGGGAATCTATTCTAATAACCTCGACGAGTTCTACAAAGTGCGTTTCGCTGAACTGAAACGACGCATTATTATCAGCGAAGAACAGGGTTCAAATTCTCATTCACGCCATTTGTTAGGCAAAATTCAGTCCCGCGTGTTGAAAGCAGACCAGGAGTTCGACGGCCTGTACAACGAATTACTGCTGGAAATGGCGCGTAATCAAATCTTTCTGATCAACGAGCGTCAGCTCTCGGTGAACCAACAAAGCTGGTTGCGCCACTATTTTAAGCACTATTTGCGCCAGCATATTACCCCGATTCTCATTAACCGGGAGACGGATCTTGTTCAGTTTTTAAAGGATGATTACACCTATCTGGCGGTGGAGATTATCCGCGGCGATACCATAAACTATGCGCTACTGGAGATACCGTCCGACAAAGTCCCACGCTTCGTTAATCTGCCGCCGGAAACACCGCGCAGACGCAAGCCGATGATCCTTCTGGATAATATTCTGCGCTACTGCCTGGATGACATTTTTAAAGGGTTCTTCGACTATGACGCGCTTAATGCCTATTCGATGAAAATGACCCGCGATGCCGAATATGACCTGGTGCATGAGATGGAATCCAGTCTGATGGAGCTGATGTCTTCCAGCCTGAAGCAGCGCCTGACCGCTGAACCTGTGCGCTTTGTCTATCAACGCGATATGCCCGCCGCGCTGGTCGACGTGCTGCGGGAAAAACTGACGATCTCCCGGTATGACTCAATCGTACCCGGCGGGCGCTACCACAATTTTAAAGACTTCATTAATTTTCCGAATGTCGGTAAAGCCAACCTGGTCAATAAACCGTTACCGCGGTTACGCCATCTTTGGTTTGATAAAGAGAAGTTTCGTAACGGTTTCGACGCGATTCGCGAACGTGATGTGCTGCTCTATTATCCGTACCATACCTTCGAGCATGTACTGGAACTGCTACGCCAGGCGTCGTTTGACCCAAGCGTGCTGGCGATCAAAATCAATATTTATCGCGTAGCGAAAGACTCGCGCATTATTGACTCGATGATCCATGCCGCCCATAACGGCAAAAAAGTCACCGTGGTGGTGGAGTTGCAGGCGCGCTTCGATGAAGAGGCGAATATTCACTGGGCCAAGCGGTTAACCGAAGCGGGCGTCCATGTTATTTTCTCTGCGCCTGGGCTGAAAATTCACGCCAAACTCTTTCTCATCTCACGAAAAGAGGGCGATGACGTGGTGCGTTATGCGCATATCGGCACCGGTAACTTCAACGAAAAAACGGCGCGGCTGTATACCGATTATTCGCTGCTGACCGCCGATGCGCGCATTACCAATGAAGTGCGCCGGGTCTTTAATTTTATTGAAAACCCCTATCGCCCGGTCACTTTCGATTATTTGATGGTTTCTCCACAAAACTCACGGCGTCTGCTGTATGAGATGATCGATCGTGAAATCGCCAATGCCCAGCAAGGCTTACCGTCAGGGATTACCTTAAAGCTTAACAACCTGGTCGATAAAGGGTTGGTCGACAGGCTATACGCCGCGTCGGGTTCGGGCGTCCAGGTCAATCTGCTGGTGCGCGGTATGTGTTCTCTTATTCCGCAACTGGAAGGCATTAGCGATAATATTCGCGCGATTAGCATCGTGGATCGCTATCTGGAACACGATCGGGTTTATATTTTCGAAAACGGCGGTGATAAGCAAGTTTGGCTCTCTTCAGCTGACTGGATGACGCGTAATATTGACTACCGTATCGAAGTCGCTACGCCTATCCTCGACCCGCGGCTTAAACAGCGCGTCCTGGATATCATTGACATTCTGTTTAGCGACACGGTAAAAGCGCGTTTTATCGATAAAGAACTCAGCAACCGCTACGTACCGCGCGGCAATCGCCGTAAAGTTCAGGCGCAGCTGGCAATTTATGACTACATCAAATCACTTGAGCAACCAGACTAACGCTATGCCAATTTACGATAAATCCCCTCGCCCGCAGGAGTTCGCTGCGGTCGATCTCGGCTCAAACAGCTTTCATATGGTCATTGCCCGCGTGGTTGACGGCGCAATGCAGATTATCGGGCGCTTAAAACAGCGCGTCCATCTGGCGGACGGGCTGGGCGCGGATAACAAACTCAGCGAAGAAGCCATGGAACGGGGGCTTAGCTGTCTGTCGCTGTTTGCTGAACGCTTACAAGGTTTCTCCCCTTCCAGCGTCTGTATCGTAGGCACCCATACGTTACGTCAGGCGCAAAATGCCGCTGATTTTCTCAAACGTGCGGAAAAGGTTATTCCCTACCCGATAGAGATTATTTCCGGTAACGAAGAAGCGCGCCTGATTTTTATGGGCGTAGAACATACGCAGCCGGAAAAAGGCCGCAAGCTGGTGATCGATATCGGCGGCGGGTCAACAGAGCTGGTCATTGGCGAAAACTTCGAACCCAGGCTGGTTGAAAGCCGTCGTATGGGCTGCGTGAGCTTCGCACAGCTCTACTTTCCCGGCGGCGTTATCAATACAGAAAACTTCCAGCGCGCCCGAATGGCGGCGGCGCAAAAACTGGAAACCTTAACCTGGCAGTATCGTATTCAGGGTTGGAACGTAGCGATGGGCGCTTCCGGTACGATTAAGGCCGCTCATGAAGTTCTCCTGGCGCTGGGTGAGAAAGATGGCTTCATTACGCCGGAGCGCCTCGATAAACTGAAGTCAGAAGTATTGAAGCACCACTCCTTTAATGCGCTCAGCCTGCCGGGTCTGTCTGAAGAACGAAAAGCGGTCTTTGTGCCGGGCCTGGCGATTCTGTGCGGCGTTTTTGATGCTCTGGCTATCCGCGAGCTTCGCCTTTCTGACGGCGCGTTGCGCGAAGGCGTGCTGTATGAAATGGAAGGCCGCTTCCGCCATCAGGATGTTCGCAGCCGTACCGCAAAAAGTCTGGCCAATCAATACAACATTGACAGAGAACAGGCCAGACGCGTGCTGGAAACCACCATGCAGATGTACGAGCAGTGGCAGGCCCAGCAGCCAAAACTGACGCATCCGCAGCTTGAAGCGTTGCTCCGTTGGGCGGCAATGCTGCATGAGGTTGGACTGAATATTAATCACAGCGGTTTACATCGCCATTCGGCTTATATTCTGCAACACAGCGATTTGCCCGGCTTTAATCAGGAGCAGCAAATGATGATGGCGACGCTGGTGCGTTATCATCGTAAAGCCATAAAACTGGATGATATGCCCCGCTTTACGCTGTTTAAGAAAAAACAGTATCTGCCGTTAATTCAGCTACTTCGGCTGGGCGTATTACTGAACAACCAGCGGCAGGCGACCACCACGCCGCCGACGCTACGGCTAACGACCAATGACAGCCACTGGACGTTATGTTTTCCGCATGACTGGTTCAGCCAGAATGCGCTGGTACTGCTTGATCTGGAAAAAGAACAGCAGTACTGGGAAGCGGTAACTGGCTGGCGTCTCAATATTGAGGAAGAAAGCTCGCCGGAGATCGCCGCGTAAATTGTGGGTCAGACGCCGCGGCGTCTGCCTTTACTGAATCTCAGATAATAGCTGCGGCTCGCCAATTAAATATCCCTGAAGATAGTCGATCCCCAACGAGAGCACTGCGCTGCGTATTTCTTCGCTCTCGACATACTCCGCGACGACCTGCATATTTTTCATTCGCGCTAAATGACAAATAGAAGCCACAATCTGATAATCGAGACTGTTTGACACTATATTGCGAATAAAACTGCCGTCAATTTTAAGAATATCAGCGTTAACGTTTTTCAGCCGCGCATAGCTGGCGTAGCCAGTACCAAAATCATCAATCGCTATCTGACAGCCAAACTGCTGTAGCTGTCCCAGCGTCAATTGCGCCTGCTCAGCATTGGTGAGAGAGTTGCTTTCCGTTACCTCAAAAACCAGTTGCCAGGGTTCAACCTGATATTGTTTAAGCAACTGCTTAACTTCTGAAGGGAAACGGGCGCGACATACCGATGTTGGCGACAGATTAATGGCAAAACGATGCGCGGGCATATATTCCCGGCTGGCCGCCATAAACCGCAGCGTGTTTTCAATCACCCAAAGATCGATAGCGGAAGACAAACCAAACTCATGCGCCACGGGTAAAAAATTGTCCGGGTTGATAACATCGCCGTTGTCATCCCTGAGTCGCAGTAAAATTTCATGGTAAACGTCCCCACGAATACCGAAAATAGGCTGCGCCATCAGGAAAAAATGATCGTGCTCCAACGCCTGTTGCAGGCGATTCATCATCGCAATTCTGCCCTTCAAATCGCGCTGCAGGTGCATTGCGCCGCGCCGCTGTAAATCCTCCGGCGCGTTAGTCGTCAACGAAAGATCGGAACTGGTGCTTAATTCGCCCAACAGCAGATAAAGGTGGCTAACCGGAGAACGCACGCAGCAGTAACTCACGCCGACAGGCGGCTGTAGCGGCAGTCCATCCCAGATAAACCGAAACTGCTTAATATGTTTATCCAGCGCTTCAATACGCTGCTGATGCGCCTCTGTATTAAGACGCAGCACCAGGTCGTGCCCTGACATCTGGTAGACACACTCATTTGAGGCCAGCATCGGCGTAATCCAGTGAGAGAGCTTTTGCTTATACTGGATGCGTAGCATGACGCCATAATTTTTACCCAATAGCTCCAGACCCGGCACGTGTAAAAAACAGATCGTAGACCAGGGCGCATTTTTGAGCGCGCGGTTTAATGCACGTAAATTGGGAAGATGTACAACCGGGTCAAGATAGGCCAGCCGCCGTGCGCGACCACTCACTACGCGCTGACGCGTGGCCAGTACAGACATATAATTAACAATAAAAGAAAAAACCAGATAGCTCGAAGAGGTAATCGCTAATTGCGTATCATAACCTGAATACCAGGGCATATAACGCTGATAATAATGAATCGATGTAATTAGCACGACGGCCCAGATAATTGAAATAAACTTATAGCCATAGCGCATCGCGCCCCACAGCATGACCGGCAATAATAACGAAAGCGTATAGTTGGTACTAAATATTGAACTATTATCAGTCAATGGCATACACAGTATAAACATTAGTGTAGTCAATACGGCCAGCCAAATAACGATCTCTTTTTTAGTGGCCTTGCTATCAATCTGTAGCTTTAATTGCTGATAATATCCCCGCAGGTGCAGCGGATTACGGAGAGTACGAATAATAAAATAGCACAATGGCACGCCGATAAGATTACCGACCAGTAACGCCTGGTAATTAATCAGCGTGTTGATATTAAAGGGCATTACCCCCATCAGGCTGGCTTTACTTTCGTACATGCCAACAAAAGCGGCAAACTGGTAGATGACCAGAAATAATGTTGCTGAACAAAATACCTGCCAGAACATTCGTTGAAACAACAGGTGGGCGTCGCCGTGGGAAACATTGTTTCGCCGGGGGGAAAAGACACGATAACCGCCCCAGCTTAGCACGATAGTAATGATAAAGTGCATCGTCACAGAAAGGGTTTCATACAGACCTGTCTGCGGGTATCTGCGCCAGAAGATAGCAAGCACAATACCCGGCAGTGCTGCCCAGCCGAAAAAGAGCATCAGGCTAAGCATAAACGCTAACGGCAGGTAAAAAAGAACCACATTTCCAGTGCTGGTATGCGCATAAGTATTTGCGCTACTTAAAACAGGTAGTAAAATCGAAGGAAGAATGAGCGGTAGTCCCCACCATTTATCTCTGATATTTATATAAATTTTATTTAGCTTCATAGATGCTCAGCAGAACCCCCCAATCCCAAAGGGGCGTTAACAGACAGGCATCCCACCTGACTTTAAATTGATGATGCGATATACATCACACGATAGTCATCGATTGTAATTATTAAACAAAAGTAACATTTGATTTAAGTCAATTATTACCTTTCTCCTGCAACCTTTATTCGCCTTTTTATTCTTTGTTATCATTAATTTATTATTAATGTAAATACTAAAATTATCTTCCATAACAATATAAAATAAATCAACTGACGCAATTTTACATTAAGAGGAATTGACCATCGGTTCGCAGTATGCCTTAATGTAGAGTGAACGCAGGCTTGTTACGTTCTTCGCCTTGATAATACCCTTGAAGAACCCAGCCTGATCCCGCCCATACCGCTGGGCCAACGTTAAGGAACCCTTTGTGAGTCAGGCCAACAGTATGCGAAAACGACATCGATTTAACACTCGCATGACCCGTATCGTACTGCTTATCAGTTTTCTCTTCTTCTTTGGACGTTTCGTCTACTCTTCTATCGGCGCCTGGCAGCACCATCAGGATAAAAAAGAAGCGCAACAGTCATCGCTTTCTGTCACCACGCCGGGACAACGTTAAGCTGTTATCCGTTAAAAAGCCCGCGCAAGAAAAAGAAGCTTTAGCGTTAACGCAAAAAGACAACCCACTCAATGGGTTCAGGCCATGATCAGACGCTTAAAGAGCAACCGCGGGATATCCTGCCTGGGTGATAAGATCACATGCGCGGTTACTAAGATTCCCTCGACCGAATACAAAACCCGATAGCCTTCAGCGTGCCCCTATCATGTACTGCAAAACAACCCCGATGATCTTTTTTTTCAAAGAGGTGAATCGCTTACTACCCCGTAATTATTAGTTAGAACAAAGAGATTGGGTGTTGTATAATTTTTGGTCATGGTTAGAAGGGGTGAGTAAATGGACACTACTGAAACATTGAATGGTACGTACTTCTACGGCGGGTTATCCAACCTGACACCACAACAACTATGGTGGGCTATCACCATCGCCGTTGTGAGCGATCATCTGGGGATCTCAGCGGTTGATGCTGCACTGGTTATCTCAGGGCAACCAGTTCTACCTACGAGGGGTAAACCTCGTGGGACAACGCCAGGAACATCAATTGCTTCTAAGTACATCAGTAATTGGTTGAACTATAAACTGCCTCCTGGGATCAGATTACCAACGTTGACAGGCAAAACCATCAACTCATTACAGCTAAGCTCAACGAATAATTTAGGTCGTTTCGTTGGTCGTAATGTACCCTGGCTCGGTTGGGTTATGACATTCACTACGATTTATGATATCCAGCGTGATATTAAAGATACATTTAATTGTGTGGCGGTTCCTAAAGATCGCATTCAGTGGATGTACTTCTAATGAGAGATATTGAGAAAGAAATTATCGATTTTATCGATCAGGAATATAACACTAAAAAGTACTTTCTCTGTGGGCCAAAGCGAACCATCACGCTTGATACCAGTATTAGGGATGATCTTAAACTCGTTTTTGAAGATAGTGAAGAACTTCTACAAGAGTACTTCAAGCGTTGGAATGTAGATTCAGAAGGATTTGACATACTCAACTATCTGAATCCAGAGTACTTTGGAAATAAAGAGCCTGATCCGCGTAAGACACTAACAGTTGGTATGCTCGTTGAAAGTGCTAAAGCTGGACGTTGGTTATATAGTTAAAAAATAAAGTTATTATATTTTAAATACCCATTATTTGGACATTTTTTATTATCATAACGGTAATATGATTAGGTGTATACCCAAAATAATTCGAGTTGCTTAAAGGCGGCAAGGGAGTGAGTCCCCAGGAGCATAGATAACTATGTGACTGGGGTGAACGAGCGTAGCCAACACATAAGCAACTTGAAGTATGAAGGGTATATATTTTCATGATTATTAGTAAGAGCCTATCCCATTAGGGCTATTTTACTTGCCATTTTGGTCCTGGCAGTGCTCAAAATCCTCACGTACTACGTGTACGCTCCGGTTTTAGCGCGCTGTCCGTGTCCAAACTGGCTGCGCCAATAACGCCTGGTGGGATAGGCTCTAAATACATAGAATGGCTTGCAGATGGAAACCTGCGATTGGCGAGTACGTGATTTAGGCGATCTGAATCGCCACGGATAACCTGGACAAGCTCAAGGCGTCGCGATCTGCTGCAAAGCGAAGGTAAAGCCCATCTGCGATAGCCGGACGTGGCTCAACCTCAACGCGCTTCAGGAACCCGCTATTGTGTCGATGCAGTGCTTTACCATAAATGTATACTCAAAGGTCACCTGCGGTTCCGCCCTATCCGCCATCGTCAATGCGAAATCAGGAAGATAACCATCGTGGGAGGAGAATAAGGTGACCAGTCCCATACGTCAGGATTTGTTTTGTAAAGAGCCCAGTAAGCTCTGAAACTTTTTAGGCGTAGTCGGCCTGGTGCCAGAAGCGAACATTGGCTGAATTGAAAGTAGCCATGATGTGTTTTCATTATGGCCTGTTACGTTAGAATAACCTCGTTGAAAACAATAGAGCTGGAGTAAAAATGTTTGCTGATTTTGGTATCGTGAATTTCTGGACGTATCTGCTTGGTGCGACACTGATAGTCCTTGCTCCTGGCCCTGAGACCATGTTCGTGATTAAAACAAGCATTACGAGCGGCATCAAACGAGGCTTTGCTGCCATATTTTCCATTCTCATGAGTGACGTACTTCTGGTTCTGCTGGCATGGTGTGGGCTGGCTGCGGTCATAAGCTCAACCCCTGCCTTGTTTAACGCCATCAAATACGCAGGTGCTGCCTATCTTTTCTATCTCGGTGTCCAGACGATACGCACTATCTTTAAGCCCGCTATCGAAACGAGTGAGGAAAAGAAATCTTCAGCTAATGCTAAGGGGATCATCGGGCGCGGAATGCTGGTTACTCTACTGAATCCAAAGACGCTACTGTTCTATATCTCTTTTTTCGCCCAGTTCATCAATGTTCAGGTTGAACACTCCTGGATGGCGTTTATCATTCTTGCTGCGGTAATGTTCGCGATTACTCTCGCTTATTTCGGTTTCCTCGTTTTCTGCGGCTCTTATCTGCTAAGCCGTCTGAAAGGCAACCGTAGATTATCAACCATTGGAAACACGCTGGTAGGTATGTTCTTCATTGGATTTGCAGCACGACTCGCAAGCGCCACTTCCTAACTGAACAACTAAACCGCCTCACGGCGGTTTTTTTACGTTCTTACGCTGGATGGGACGACCGCTCCTCGCTCACGGCGGACATTGTAGTCTGGCTTTCATGCATGCAATTCGAGGAAAACTATGAGTGAGCTGAGACAGCACAAAACGTTGCCGCATTCGCTCGAACTCCTGCTGCTTACTCCATCGCTCTCGTACTGTTTACTTTTCCGATGATTACGTCAAATTTGCCGCCAGAAGCTGTGCACTACACAGAAAACTCATCTATGCACATAAATAAAAACCCTCTGCAAAAACAGAGGGTTAAATTCACTTTTACCTGTTCATGAAAGCTCAGGAAGGGTTATCGGATCATTCCCACTCAATGGTAGCCGGTGGTTTACCGCTGATGTCATACACCACACGGGAAATCCCGTTGACTTCATTGATAATGCGGTTGGAAACGCGACCGAGGAAATCGTACGGCAGGTGCGCCCAGTGCGCGGTCATAAAGTCGATGGTTTCGACGGCACGCAGGGAGACCACCCAATCGTACTTACGACCATCGCCCATGACGCCTACGGAACGGACCGGCAGGAAGACGGTGAACGCCTGGCTGACTTTGTCGTACAGATCCGCTTTGCGCAGCTCTTCAATGAAGATGGCGTCAGCACGGCGCAGCAGGTCACAGTACTCTTTCTTCACTTCGCCCAGTACGCGCACGCCGAGGCCCGGCCCCGGGAACGGGTGACGGTACAGCATGTCGTACGGCAGGCCCAGCTCCAGACCAATCTTACGCACTTCATCTTTGAACAGCTCTTTCAGCGGTTCAACCAGCCCCATCTTCATCTCTTTCGGCAGGCCGCCGACATTGTGGTGAGATTTGATGACGTGTGCTTTACCGGTTGCCGAAGCGGCAGATTCGATGACGTCAGGGTAGATGGTGCCCTGCGCCAGCCATTTCACGTCTTCCAGTTTGAGCGCTTCTTCGTCGAACACTTCTACAAAAACATGGCCAATGATCTTACGCTTGGCTTCCGGATCGTTCTCGCCAGCCAGCGCGGACAGGAAGCGCTCTTCCGCCGGTACGTGAACGATATTCAGACCAAAATGGTCGCCAAACATGTCCATCACCTGCTCGGCTTCGTTGAGGCGTAACAGGCCGTTATCGACGAAAACACAGGTCAGATTTTTACCGATCGCGCGGTGCAGCAACATCGCAGTTACGGAAGAATCCACGCCGCCGGAGAGACCGAGGATTACTTTGTCGTCGCCCACCTGCTCGCGGATGCGCGCCACGGCATCGTCGATGATCTTCGCCGGCGTCCACAGGGCTTCACACTGGCAGATATCGCGTACAAAACGCTCCAGCATACGCATACCCTGGCGGGTATGGGTCACTTCCGGGTGGAACTGTACGCCGTAGAAGCGTTTTTCTTCGTTAGCCATGATGGCGAACGGGCAGCTTTCGGTGCTGGCGACGGTCACGAAGTCGGACGGAATCGCCGTCACTTTATCGCCGTGGCTCATCCACACGTCCAGCAGCGGTTTGCCGTCGGCGGTCAGAGAGTCTTCAATACCACGAACCAGCGCGCTGTCGGTCAATACTTCGACCTGCGCGTAACCAAATTCACGCTCATTAGAACCTTCTACATGACCACCAAGCTGCATCGCCATGGTCTGCATCCCGTAGCAGACGCCAAATACCGGCACGCCTGCTTCAAAGACATACTGCGGCGCGCGCGGGCTGTTTTCTTCGGTGGTGCTTTCCGGGCCGCCGGAAAGAATAATGCCGCTTGGGTTGAAGTCACGAATTTGTGCTTCTGTCACATCCCACGCCCACAGTTCGCAGTAAACGCCCAGCTCACGCACGCGGCGCGCAACCAGTTGAGTGTACTGGGAACCGAAGTCCAGAATGAGGATGCGATGCTTATGAATGTTTTCCGTCATTGACGCTTATTCCGAGGCAAGTGAAACAGATTAAATAAATCGCCCGACACGAAGGTCGGGCGAAGAAAATCAGGAGCCCAGACGGTAGTTCGGGGACTCTTTGGTGATGGTCACGTCGTGAACGTGGCTTTCCTGGATACCCGCACCGCTGATACGCACAAACTCCGCTTTAGTACGCAGTTCGTCGATGGTAGCACAACCGGTCAGCCCCATACAGGAACGAAGGCCGCCCATCTGCTGGTGAATGATCTCTTTCAGGCGACCTTTATAGGCTACGCGGCCTTCGATACCTTCCGGCACCAGTTTGTCGGCAGCGTTATCGCTCTGGAAGTAACGATCAGAAGAGCCTTTGGACATCGCGCCCAGCGAGCCCATGCCGCGGTATGATTTGTAAGAACGGCCCTGGTAGAGTTCGATTTCGCCCGGAGACTCTTCCGTACCGGCCAGCATAGAGCCCACCATCACGGCGCTCGCGCCTGCGGCGATGGCTTTGGCGATGTCGCCGGAGAAACGGATACCGCCGTCAGCGATAACCGGAATCCCGGTGCCTTCCAGCGCTTCCACCGCGTCGGAAACAGCGGTGATCTGTGGTACGCCCACACCAGTCACGATACGAGTCGTACAGATAGAGCCAGGGCCAATACCGACTTTCACCGCGCTGCAACCGGCTTCCGCCAGCGCGCGAGCACCTGCGCCCGTCGCAACGTTGCCGCCGATGATTTGCAGGTCAGGATATTTAGCGCGGGTTTCACGGATACGTTGCAACACGCCTTCAGAGTGACCGTGAGAAGAGTCGATCAGCAGTACGTCAACGCCTGCCGCCACCAGCGCGTCAACGCGCTCTTCGTTGCCCGCGCCTGCGCCGACCGCCGCGCCGACACGTAAACGGCCCTGCTCATCTTTACAGGAGTTTGGTTTACGTTCCGCTTTCTGGAAATCTTTTACGGTAATCATGCCAAGCAGATGGAAGTTATCATCAACCACCAGCGCTTTTTCTACGCGTTTTTCGTGCATTTTTGCCAGTACAACTTCACGGGCTTCGCCTTCACGAACGGTCACCAGACGCTCTTTCGGCGTCATGTAAACGCTCACCGGCTGGCTCAGGTCAGTCACAAAACGCACATCACGACCGGTGATGATACCCACCAGTTCGTTATCTTCAGTCACCACCGGATAGCCCGCAAAACCGTTACGCTCGGTCAGGGCTTTCACTTCATGCAACGTGGTGGTTGGCAGGACGGTCTGGGGGTCGGTCACTACGCCGGACTCGTGTTTCTTCACGCGGCGAACTTCTTCCGCCTGGCGCTCAATAGACATGTTTTTGTGGATAAAACCAATGCCGCCTTCCTGGGCCAGGGCAATTGCCAGGCGCGCTTCCGTCACGGTGTCCATCGCCGCAGAAAGCATAGGAATATTCAGACGAATGGTTTTCGTCAACTGCGTGCTAAGGTCGGCAGTATTCGGCAGAACGGTGGAGTGAGCGGGAACAAGGAGGACGTCGTCAAACGTCAGGGCTTCTTTAGCGATACGTAGCATGGGCAATATCTCACCTGGGAGGTTAATAAATATTGCCGCGGCATTATACAGAACGTAATCGGTTGCATCTACATTTTTTTGCAAATAGTGCTTGCGATCCCCTGTGAGCAGGTTACTATCGATTGAATAACCTGCTGATTTAGAATTTGATCCCGCTCACATGTTATCCTCTCAAACTTCCTCAATTTTTACCGTAAGCCGCCTTAACCAGACGGTTCGTCTGCTGTTAGAACAGGAGATGGGGCAGGTATGGATCAGCGGCGAGATTTCTAATTTCACGCAGCCTGCGTCGGGCCACTGGTACTTTACGCTCAAAGACGATACCGCTCAGGTGCGCTGTGCGATGTTCCGTAACAGCAACCGCCGGGTGACGTTCCGTCCGCAGCACGGGCAGCAGGTGCTGGTACGCGCCAATATTACGCTGTACGAGCCGCGCGGCGATTATCAAATCATCGCCGAAAGTATGCAGCCGGCTGGCGAAGGCTTGTTGCAGCAGAAATATGAGCAGCTAAAAGCCAAACTGCAGGCCGAAGGCTTGTTCGATCAGCAGCATAAACAGCCGTTGCCCTCCCCGGCCCACTGCGTTGGGGTGATCACCTCGAAAACCGGTGCGGCGCTGCACGATATTCTCCATGTGCTAAAGCGTCGTGACCCATCCCTGCCCGTAATTATCTACCCGACTGCGGTCCAGGGCGACGATGCGCCAGGACAGATCGTTCGCGCCATTGAGCTGGCGAACGCGCGCGGCGAGTGTGATGTACTGATCGTCGGACGCGGCGGCGGTTCGCTGGAAGATTTGTGGAGTTTTAACGACGAACGCGTGGCGCGGGCTATTTTTGCCAGCCGCATTCCGGTGGTCAGCGCCGTCGGTCACGAAACGGACGTCACGATAGCTGATTTTGTCGCCGACCTGCGCGCGCCGACGCCATCAGCAGCGGCAGAAATTGTCAGCCGCAATCAGCAGGAGTTGTTGCGTCAGATCCAGTCCGCCCAACAGCGTCTGGAGATGGCGATGGACTACTATATCGCCAACCGTACTCGTCGCTTTACCCAGCTTCATCACCGTTTGCAACAGCAACATCCGCAGCTGCGTCTGGCCCGTCAGCAGGCCGTGCTGGAACGGCTGCGTCAGCGGATGAATTTCGCCCTTGAGAATAAGAATAAGCAGGCCAATCAGCGCCAACAGCACGTAAGTCAACGCCTGAGCCAGCAAAACCCGCAGCCGCGCATTCCGCTCCAGTAAGAGCGGTTGATGGGCCAACCCTGGGCAGTTTTTATCGTTCGCCCTGGGTATTTGCTGTACAGCGAATCCAGCGCCGCAACGGAAGGATAATAACCCGCAGCACAATTGTTCGGGTTATTTTTCCCACTATTCGGCCCGTAAAACCCGGCCCAGACTTCATTATCCTCCGTAAACAGAGAGATATTCGTCGTACTGCTCAGTTCGTTGTAAAGCAACGGGCGTTGATATACCGCACCGTCCGCCGCCGTTAACGACGGCAGCATATGCCCCCACATATGGGCGACGTCAACGTCCGGGCTGGTGACAACGGTAAAAATGGTGTCGATACTGGCGCTCACGGTGGCGTTTTCATAAAGCGTCGCAATCAGGGCCGTCAGGGTACCGTTGGTGTCCGGGCGGGTGACATTGATAATGCGGGTGCCGTCAGTGCCAACCTGCATCCCCATTTTGGTGGAGGACCAGGCCAGCGATTCGCCGTCGATCACTACAGGCGTTACCAGTTGTTCTGGATCGTCGCCTTCCCTGGAGCTATGTTTCTCGCCCTGGCGGGTATAACCGTCGCCGCGAGTGAGCACAAACGGCGCTTCCGGGATCGGGTTACCGCTGGCATCCTTCACCGTCACCTTGAGCCGCATCGTATCGCCCTTTTTCACTTTAACCGCGTGGACGCCGCTGCCGTCATACCATTGCGACGCGTCTACCGGCTCAATGGTGATAGCGGCTGCCACCGGGTTATCGCTGGCAAGACAACTGGAATAAATCGAGACATTGCCGTTCGCAAATTCACTGCCACTAAACAGCGAGATCAGTTTCCATGTGCTGGCGCTCTGGAAGGTGGACGACCAGTAGTTAAGCAATGTCGGCCACCCCTGGGTGCTTTTCATCGCGCCGCCGCTGTTGGCGCTGTACAACGCCTCAAGCTGGTCGATGCGCGGTAGGCGACTCGCCGCACAACCGCCCGCGTCCGGGTTGCCTGCCGCGTCAGGGTGCAGAACGCGCGCCCAGGTTTCGTTGGCTTCATCCTGGGTACGCACCGGCGTAACTTCATCCGCCAGCTTCGGTCGCTCAAAGGTCAGATCGCCGACGGTGATGGTGTCGGCCATATGGCCCCACATTTTGGCCGCTGGCGTATCCGGGCTGGTGGCGACGGTAAACTTCACACTGCGAGAAACTGGCGTATTGATGTATGAATCGGCAGGCACGATGCTTAACGGCGTCAGCAGCCCCACCCCCTTGTTTTGGGTGAGAATAATGGTCGCATCGCCGTTGGCGTCGGTGATCCCGTGATAAACCTGCCCGGCAACGTAGCCGACTCCGTCAAACTGCATCTCGCCGTTGCTGGTATCGGTAAAGCCGGTCGTCAGCCCGTCGCGCCGCCTGCCGTTCGCCATGGTGACGGTGAAGTCGGTGTAGGCGATCGTCATGTCGTTGAGAGCGTTGCGTGAATGAACGTTCAGCTTAATCTGTTCACCCACTTTGGCGTCGGCGTTTTTGATCACCGGGTCGTCATTGAAGTAAACGTCCAGCACCGCCACCATTTCATTGGCCGAGCAGGTCAGATAGTTAGGCTGATTGGTAAATTTGCCGCTATTGCCGTTTTCCAGGTTGACATGCACCGTTCCCGACTCGTCATTATCCGCCGCAATAAAAAAGTCACTGGTCGGCCAGCCGTGCTCACTTTCCATCTTGCCGCTGGCATTCTCACTGTACAGATGTTCAAGCGATGATTGATCTGGCACCTGGCCAGTGCCGCACTGCGCGGTGGCCTTATCGACTGAATTAAACGTCGCCCATTCTTCATTATTTTCACTGAACTGACCGTCTTTATGACTGGCCTCAACCGCCAGCTGCGGGCGCTTATACAGGTTGCCTGCATCCACCACGCCCTGCATATGGCCCCACATGCTGGCGCCGTCCACGTCCGGGCTAGTGATCACGGTGAAAATCACGCTAAAGGGCAGCTCAACGTTGCCACCTTCATCATCCGGCATTACGATGCGGATTGGCGTTTCTACGCCCATGCCGCTGTCATGTTTTAACGTCAGGTGTGCCTGACCGTTGGCGTCGGTCACACCGGTATAGTGCTCCGGCGACGAGGCGCGCATATCTTCGGAATTGATGGTAACCCGTTGGTTATCCCACGCGTCCTGATGCTCTCCTTTGCGGTTTTTCGCTGGGTCAATAAACAGCTCCATATAGCGATAAGGCAGCGGTTTTTGCGTGTCCCGATCTACAACGGTCATCACTAAATCAATCGATTCCCCCACCTGTGCTTTATAAGGCCCTTGCGGGGAGAGGGTAATCTGCGGGTGTGCCGCAGGCTGGGCCTTATCCACACAACTGACCAGCAGCGTGTCGCTGTTGGCGGCCCTGATGACCGACGCGCTGTTCATATGCACGGCAGCGTGGTAATTGCTCATCTGATCTTTGGTTGACGACCAGTATTCTGCATCGCCCGACACCGGCCAGCCGGTCCAGGTTTCCAGCGTGCTGTGCTCATGTCTCAGCTGCACCAACTGTTCGGCATCCGGCAGAATGTCGCAATGGTTATCAGCGCCGCTCCAGGTAAACAGCGCCCAGGTTTCGTTGGTATCCACAACGGTGCTATTTCCGCTGGTTTCCGCCGCCAGTTTTGGCCGGTTGAAGGTGTAGGTCGTACCGTTCAGCGTCGCCGTGGCGCTCTCGATCATATGACCATACATGTTGGCCTTATCACTGTCAGGGCTGGTTATGGTAGTGAAAATGACGTCGACATTGTCGGTCAGCGTGGGATAGCCAGCCGAAGAGACGATAAGTCGCGTTTTTACCCCTGGACCGTTCTCTTGCGTCACCACCACCGTGGCGTTACCCTGCCCGTCCGTAACACCATGATATTCCGCTTGCGTGGTCGTCAACTCAGTATCGCCAACATGCACCGGGTTAGCGTTGTTGACCTCACCCTGGCGGTTTTTTGCATCCTCACGGTGGATCACGAAAGCGGTATTCGGCTCCACGTCGCCATTACAGGCTTTGGTGGAGATGGTAAGGGTAATGCTCTCCCCAGCTTTGACTTTCGAGGCTTCAAAATTAGCGTCAAAATGATCGCCGCTCGCGGAAACGGGATCGCTCACCGCCGGTTTGATATTCAGCGTCACTTTTGGGCTAAGCAGCGGAATGATCGCATTATTCGGCACACCAGTGCTGGTGTAGAGCCACAGCGCGGGAACCGTTGTTTCATCTTCTACCTGCGCCCAGGCAACCAGTTGCCGCCCGGCGAGGTTTTGAGCGCAAAAGGTCTGGTTGAGAATCGGCTGCGGCGAGAGCGGTGTGTCGGGCGTGGCGGCATCGGCCCACACCAGGCTCATTACCGGCGGCTGCTGATTTTCCCAGGCAATGGTGGGCGGCTCGCTAAAGAGATCGCCTTCCGTATCAGTGGAATTGACTGCACGCATCGAGGTTGGGGTGGCATCAGCGCTAAAATCGCGCGGCATGGCGGTGAACGCAATATCGTAGGTTTGGGTTGGGTCAAGCAACACACTTCCCTGATAAACGGGAATAACCGCGCCGTCAGCGCGGGGCACAGTGCCATTAACCTCGCCGGTAGCCGAATGTAGCTGTTGCCAGGTCCCCCCTTTCAACAGCGCCTGCGCAGGCACGATCGAGGCCGTAAACATGACCAGTAACGTCACCAGGAAAGATAAAACTTTATTCACTTGTCGATTCTCTTCCATGAGCGATAACCACCCGTTTTAATGCTCTATCCGTTATTCAACCCACTTTGCTTAGCGTGCGGCTAAGCAAAGTGCGCGGAAAATACCACTCCCCGCAGGGAGTGGTATGTTGAGGACAACTTATTTGCGTCTGTAGTCGATGGACAAACTAAAGCCCTGGACGCCGTCGCTACCCACGGTAACGCCGCCGTCTGCTCCCTCGAACGCTGTTTTCGCATCGGCGTTGGTGAGTGGGATGACAAGGTCTTTATCGTTCCAGCTTTCGTTAACGATACCACCGGTGCCAGTGCCTGCAATTTTACTGGTGCCGACGAATTTCCAGCGGTAGTCATACTGGTCGGTAACGTTTTCACCGGCATCATAGGTGCCGTTGCCGTTCTTATCGCTCCACAGTAATACCTGATAGGTGGTATTCGTTTTGAGTGTCGTCCCTGTATTCTTCAACAGGTTGGTATTCGAATCTTTCTCATGAATAACCACATGGACGTTTTCATCCACCACCGGACCTTCCGGAATTTCGTCATCATCCGAACCACCGCCCGCATTGGTCGACAGGTCTTTCAACAACAGTTCGGTTGCCACGGCAGGGTCACCAGTGGTGGTGGTTGGCGTGATTTTGATACCGATATAACGATCCGCATCAGCGGCCTGGATTTCATAACTGTCACCAGTACCAAGATCTTTGGGGTCGCTGCCATTCTGGTCGCTAAAACTCACCCATTGCACGGTGGCTTTAGTTGCCGTGTTGTCGGTGTCCAGGTCACCTTCCGTATCGCCAATCGCCCAGTTCACCGTGACCTTATCGCCAACGTGAAACTGCTTATCGCCTTCGGTCGTAATGGTCCTTGAGCCGCGATCGATAGTTACCGTCACGTGATCTTTGTCGGTATCCGCAGTTTTATCCGCCGCACGGGTAATCCACGGCACCGAACCCTGAATGGTGCCCGTTGTGTCACTGACAATCTGCCACTGGCCCGATTTCAGATTACCGTTTGCCGCCACCGCGGGTGCGGCACAATATCCGGCAACGACTAACGCTAAAGCGACCTTCGTCAGCCGCCGTTTTACTGTCATTTGCATTAAGACACTCCTTTTCTTCAAAATTCAGCGGCTGGCTGGTCAGCCATAACGCTGACGCTATTTCTGGCTATACGTAACGCGTATGCCGTAACCCTGAACGCCATCTTCCTCATTGGCGGCAAACTTCTGCGCTGCCTCTTTATTGGTTACTGGCAGGACAAGATCTTCATTCATGGTGTTGGCCAGCGCGCCGGTATGTCCGTTTGTACTTTGCCCGGTAAACTCCCACTGGTAGTCGTACAGCGACATCTCTTCTTCCGTGAGCTGCTCAGACATCTGGAATACGCCGTCTTTATTCTTGTCGCGCCACAGCAGGAAACGGTAGGTATTATTGACCGTAGGGTGCTTATCTTCTTTGCCGATAAGGTTGACAGGGTTGGCGGCTTTGACCTGATAAATCACCGCATTCAGCGCGCTCAGGTTGTCGCCGATAAAAGTGACATCAACGTAGTTACTGTCGCCATAGGCGTCTGCTTTCGCCTTCCAGCGGAAAGTTCCCGGCAGGGTACTGGAAAGCGTCACCGTCCCCGCTTCTTTGTCACGGCTGGCAATAAACACGCAGGGGGTTTCCGTGGTGCAGGGCGTCTGGGCCAGGGTGACTTTTTTATCATTACTGTCGTACAACTCTGGCGTCATGGCATCGTCCACCAGTTCGTTACCATTGCGATCCGTGGAGTCGCCAAAGGAATCGGTGATCAGGAGATCCATCACTACGCCGTCTTCGCCATCGGCCAGCGCGCTGGCTTCATGGCTGTGATCGCTGCGATCGGTATCGGCAATGTTGTCGACGATCAGTTCAATTTTGCGATCCTGCTGGACGGTGATTTCAACCACGCCGGAGTTCTGCTTATTGCCCTTTTCGTCTTCCAGCGTCATGCGTACTTTCCAGGTGTTCAGGGCGGTGCGCTGCTCTTCGGTATCGGCATTAACCCAGGCAGGAAGCACCAGATTCCAGCTGTTATTGTTGCCTTCGGTTAACGCATCCGCTTTTACCACTGGCATCACCAGCGTACGGGCGGCGTTGTTTTTCGCCTGCCAGGAAGCAGAAATAATTTTGTAATGATGGTTAATCAGCGCGTTGACCGTCCACTTACATTTCTCCAGCCCCACCGCGGCCTCAGGCGTATCTTCAATCACACATTCAGGGTGTTCGTTGGTGGCGTCAGCCTTCAGCCACAACGTGACGTCCAGCGGATCTTTCTCGCGATATTCAAGAACGATGAAATTGTTACGATCGACAAAATCGGTACGACTACCCATTAAGGAGCGCTGAATTTTGACGTTTTCCGGATCGAGTTGCGCCGCCAGTGGCGTGCCTATCTGGTAGTTCACGGTCGCGTTAACGCTAAAATCGTTACTATCGCCAGTACCGGCTTTGTAATCCGTACCAACCGTGACCAGCGGTACCGGCGTATACTCCAGCCCCAAAGTGACGGCATGAGGATCTTTTTGCAGATTATCGGTGCCAAACAGCGCCACTTCATCGCCGTAGTACTGTTCGTAAACTAATTTAGCGCCAAGCTGCGGATAAAAGGGCAGCCAGCTTTCCATGCGGATATCCCATCCGCGCGCAGGCCGTTCTTCATAAAAGTCGAAATCTTTGGAATCCTTCCAGTCAGAAAGAGGATGGTAATAGTTGCCGGAGAATTTCAGGTAATCCGTCCAGGCTTCGGTTCCCAGACCTAATCGACGGTGACCGCGCGTAAAATCGTAGTCATAGAATGCGTTGCCGCCAAGCAGCCAGTTGCCGACATTCTGGCGCACGCCAAGCCCAACGTTACCAATGGTGCGGTCTTCCTTACGCTGAGCCGAAATCTGGCTAAAGAAAAGCGTGATCTGGTTGTCATACCAGGGAATAAAATAATCCAGCGAACTGCCGTCCAGATCGCCGCCTTCGCCAATAGATAAACTGGTGCGAACTTTACCATAAGGCGAAAGCATACCTTCGAGATAGGATTGCGCAGAAGACGTGACTTGCCCTTGAATATAACCGCGCGCCTGGGATTCCAGCGCTTCCGGGGTGAGGTTATCAAAGCCCTGGGTGGCGGAATTAATAAAGTAGTCTGCGCCCTGTTCTTTAAAGGTCTTTCCTTTATTTTCCTGTTCTTCTTTTTTCGCGGATTCGCTGGCTAAATCAGGCAGGGAGGAGTGGCTTTCATCATTTGCAGATACAGAGTTATCTGCGCCGGAAGCCGCAACTGATACTCCAGACACTAATAGCAAAACCAGAATGCGAATCCTTCGCACCATATGATATCCCTGTCGTTAAATAAACACGCCGCTATGAAACAATATTATATGGATGATTCACATGGAATCATAACTAACAAGGCTAAATATATTCCTAAAAAGAAAAGTTTAATATGAAACAGAGTTATATTATTGATATAATAAATAAAAAGAAGGCTGTTATTTATTTCTAATATTAATTTTCTGGAATAATATTCACTGTAAATAGTTGAATAAATAAAAATAATAAAATAGCCGCGGGCAGGATACTATGCTGATATTACAGGAATATCGAATAACTCTTTTGCCCTTAGCCGGATAAGACGTCGGTGCCTCTGCTCTGCGGCGCAACGTCGACAGCGGTTTTACTGATCGGAAATGACGAAATTAACCCGTTTTTTTGAAATTAAACCATGACCATTCTGGCAAAAATAGTCCACTGCGCCGCAGGCTTTCAAAACCTGTAACGGCTGGTGGCAGTCAGGACAAATTGCCTGTAACGAGAAATCTTTAGCGCATGTCTCGCAATGCGCTGTATCGCCATTGCGCTCCAGCGTGTGATGGCAAACGGGGCAGGTTATTTCCATAACATTCTCCTCAGGCGCGTGACTCACTTTTACTTGAAAGGCCTGATAGCGTTGCGCTTGTCAGGCCTGGAATATTACTGAAAAAGCACTACTTGCTTTTCTTGATATGTTTCATTAGACGCTTACGTTTGCGCATTTGCGTTGGCGTCAGTGTGTTACGCTTGTTCGCATACGGGTTCTCCCCTTCTTTAAACTGAATGCGAATCGGCGTACCCATCACTTCCAACGACTTGCGGAAGTAGTTCATCAGATAGCGCTTATAGGAGTCTGGCAAATCTTTTACCTGGTTGCCGTGAATGACCACAATCGGCGGGTTATAGCCGCCAGCGTGGGCATATTTTAGTTTCACACGGCGACCGCGCACCAGCGGCGGCTGATGATCTTCAACCGCCATCGTCATGATACGGGTCAGCATCGCAGTACTCACCCGGCGAGTGGAACTGTCGTAAGCCTCGCGTACGGACTCAAACAGGTTACCGACGCCGCTGCCGTGCAGTGCAGAGATAAAATGAACGCGGGCAAAATCAATAAAGCCCAGACGGAAATCCAGCGTCTCTTTCACCTGCTCTTTGACTTCCTGACTCAGGCCATCCCATTTGTTGACTACGATAACGAGTGAGCGCCCACTATTGAGGATAAAGCCCAGCAGAGACAAATCCTGGTCGGAGATCCCCTCGCGCGCATCGATAACCAACAGTACGACGTTAGCGTCTTCAATCGCCTGCAACGTTTTAATCACCGAGAACTTTTCTACCGCATCGGTGATTTTTCCGCGCTTACGCACCCCCGCCGTGTCAATCAGCACATATTCCCGTTCGTCGCGTTCCATCGGGATATAAATGCTGTCGCGAGTGGTGCCCGGCATGTCGTATACCACCACGCGCTCTTCACCGAGAATACGGTTAGTGAGTGTGGACTTACCTACGTTCGGGCGACCGACAATCGCCAGCTTTATCGGCAGGCTTTGCGGGTCAAAATCATCTTCCGGCGCTTCTTCGCCATTTTGTTCCGCCTCGAACTGTGCCCAGTATTCCGCGTCTTCATCCACCTCTTCCTGCGGCGCGACATCATCCATCCACGGCAGAAGCACATGTTCCAGCAGGCTCAATACGCCGCGACCATGTGAGGCGGCGATAGGGTAAATTTCGCCTAATCCCAGCGAGTAAAAATCGACAACCGCCTGATCGGGATCGAGACCATCCGTTTTATTCGCCACCAGGAAGGTTGGTTTTTCACGGGAACGCAGATGTTTGGCAATCGCTTCATCCGCCGGCATCAGGCCAGCGCGCGCATCTACCATGAATAACACTACATCCGCTTCTTCAATCGCCAGCAGCGACTGTTCCGCCATCCGCGTTTCGACGCCGTCTTCGGTGCCGTCAATACCGCCGGTGTCGATACAGATAAACTCGCGGCCTTCAACTTCCGCACGACCGTACTTACGGTCACGAGTCAGACCCGGGAAATCCGCAACCAGCGCATCTCGGGTGCGGGTCAGACGGTTAAATAGCGTGGATTTTCCGACGTTAGGGCGCCCGACAAGCGCGACCACAGGTACCATGTTTAAAGCCTCATTAAAAAAATCATCAGACAATGCGCGCATTTTGCGCCATTGTTAAAAACAGGAAAACGGCCCCTACACCAGGAGCCGTTTTTTAAAACGCACAACCGTGACGATTAACGCGTAATCGCGTAGACCGTACCGTCTTTGGCCTGGATGAGCAGTTTACCATCCGCCACCGTCGGTTCGGTCAGAAAACCGGAACTGTCTACTTTTTGTTGGGCCACAAAACGCCCGTCATCAACATTAATCCAGTGCAGATAACCTTCGCTATCGCCGACGACTAAATCACCATTATACAGCACCGGGGAGGTCAGCAAACGGTGCAGCAGATCGCTTTGCGTCCACAGCGTTACGCCGCCGTCAGTGGTCAGCGCCAGCACGCGATCGTTCTGATCGACCAGGTAGATACGGTCGCCGTCGACGATAAAGTCATTGACCGAACCCAACTCGCGTTTCCACATAATCTGACCACTGCGCAGATCCAGCGCCGTTAAGTTACCATTATACGCCAACGCGTAAACGACGCCGTTTACCACAACCGGCGTGGTATCGACGTCGCTCAGACGGTCAATTTCCGTTGGGCCAGTGGCCTGGGAGATACGCTGTTGCCAAATCATCTGGCCTTGTTGCATCAACACGGCGCTGACGCGACCATTGTCACCACCAACGATAGCCGCGCCGAACGCGGTTGCCGGCGCAGATTCGCCGCGCAGCGACAGCGAAGGCATATCCAGGTTCACCGTCCATTTAATGGCGCCATCCGCCTGATTTAGCGCCTGCAACTGACCGTTGCTGGTATGGATAAGGACGATTCCATCACTGACAACCGGACGAGACAACGCTTCGCCTGCGACCTTCGTCTGCCATGCTGTGGTGCCGTCGCTGGTATTCAGCGCATAAACCTCGGCCTTTTCACTGCCGATATAGACGTGACCGCCCGCGACCGTGACGCCGCCGGACAACAGCGCGGACGAACGAGAGAACCAGCCGTCTTTCTCGCCCAGATTCACAGACCAGATCTCTTTGCCATCATCCGCATTGAGCGCTTTTACCACGCCCGCGCGATCGGCTGCATAGACCACGTTATCTACCATTACCGGATGAAGGTTAGAATAAAAGTCGCCAATTCCGTTACCGACAGAGGTGCTCCAGACAGTGGTCGGAGTAAACTGGTTTTCAACTTGCGGTAATGGAGACATCTTGACGACATCTTCTTCGCCGCTAAACAGTGAACAGCCGCTGAGCAGGGTAACGGAAAGCAACCCTGGCAGAAGTAATTTACGCAATTGCATCGGGTCCCTCTCAGATGGACAAATTATTGATTTTCATCTGCATCATTTCGCTCAACGCCGGAGAAGCATCGCTATTGACGCCCGCTTCCCATGCGCTGCGCGCGCCTTTTTTATCACCCTTACTCAGCAACGCTTCGCCGCGCAAATCAGCGACAATTGCCGTCCATCCTTCGCCTTTAACGGCATCCAGAGTTTTCAGCGCGGCGTCAGCTTGCTTAAGCTGCAACTGAACGCGAGCGAGACGCAGATTAATCACCGCTTTGAGATTTTCATCGCTGGTGGCCGCCAACCCCTGCTGCAACTGGGCTTCGGCTTTTTTAAGTTCATTCTTATCCACAAACTGCTGCGCCAGTTCCATAGACGCCAGCGCACCATAGGTATTTTTATTCTCAGCCGCGAATTTTTCAGCGGCGGGAATGCTATCCGGCTTATCGGCGCTTACCGTCGTCACCGCATTTTGATACGCCAGAGAAGCAGCACGCGCGGACTCCGTCTGATGGCTACTCCAGTAACGCCAGCCAACCAGCGCGCCAACCCCTAAAATCACTCCGACAGCCAGCGCTTTGCCGTTTTCGGCAAAGAAGCGTTTAATCGCATCCACCTGGTCGTGTTCGTTCTCGTAAATTTCCACGCTGTCCTTCTCCTTAGCCCAATAAAGTGCGCAAATGCGCGGCGACGCTGTCCTGCGCCACTGCCGTTTGCTCACCGGAGCGCAAATCCTTCACTACAACAGTCCCATCGGCGACTTCAGATTCGCCAAGAACCAGTGCAATACGGGCACCCCACTTATCGGCGCGGGCAAACTGTTTCTTAAAGTTGCCGCCGCCGTGGTTTGTCATTAGCTTCACGCCAGGCATTTCATCGCGCAGCCGCTCCGCCAGCGTCATTGCCGCAGACTGCGTTTGTGCGCCGGCAGCCACCAGGTATATATCGACAACAGGAGAGGCAATAAATTCCGGATTAACTGCCTGAACTAACAAAACAAGTCGTTCCAGGCCCATCGCAAAGCCCACTGCCGGGGTAGCGCGACCGCCCAGTTGTTCCACCAGACCGTCATAACGACCACCCGCACAGACGGTGCCTTGTGACCCCAGACTGTTTGTTACCCATTCAAATACGGTGCGGTTGTAGTAATCAAGACCGCGTACCAGACGCTGGTTGACGGTGTAGGCAATCCCCGCCGCGTCCAGCAATTTACACAGGCCGGCAAAGTGCTCGCGTGAATCGTCATCGAGATAGTCGCCGAGAGCGGGCGCGTCGTTGAGCAGCGCCTGTACGTCCGGATTTTTGGAGTCCAGCACGCGCAGCGGATTGGTATACATGCGGCGTTTGCAGTCTTCGTCCAGCGTCTCTTGATGCTGTTCGAGGAATGCGACCAGCGCATCGCGATAGTTCGCACGCGCCTCTAACGAACCAATAGAGTTCAGCTCCAGGCTAACGTGTTCAGCGATGCCCAGCGCGCGCCACCAGCGTGCGGTCAGCATAATCAGCTCCGCGTCAATATCCGGGCCTTGTAAGCCGAAGACTTCGGCGCCTAGCTGATGGAACTGACGGTAGCGGCCTTTTTGCGGACGCTCATGACGGAACATCGGGCCGATATACCACAAACGCTGTTCCTGATTGTACAGGAGACCATGTTCGATGCCGGCGCGTACACAGCCCGCCGTACCTTCAGGGCGCAATGTCAGGCTATCGCCGTTGCGATCCTCAAAGGTGTACATCTCTTTTTCAACCACGTCAGTAACTTCACCGATCGCGCGTTTGAATAACGGGGTCTGCTCTACAATCGGCAAGCGGATTTCACTGTAACCGTAGCTGCCGAGCACGTTTTTGAGTGTGCCTTCAATGCGCTGCCAGATGGCGGTTTCGCCAGGCAGATAATCGTTCATGCCGCGAATGGCTTGAATGTTTTTTGCCACGTTTATTCTCTTTCTGAATATAAAAATGAACCCTCAGCGCTTCCCCGAACGAACCGGGAGCCATGCGGGTTCAATCATACACGGGAAGCGCGCCGCTTCCCATCACGTTCTTATTTTTCAACCTGTAGCACGTCAATCCGACGCGCTTCGTCAAGTTGACTTGCTTTCGCGCGAATACGGGATTCAAGCTGCGCGATCATATCGTCGTTGTCGAGTCTGTCCTTACGCACGCCGTCTTCATACAGGCCGCTTTTCTTATTGCCGCCCGTCACGCCCAGCGTCGATACCAGCGCTTCGCCAGGCCCGTTCACTACGCAACCGATGATCGAGACGTCCATCGGGGTGATGATATCTTCCAGACGCTGCTCCAGCGCGTTCACCGTGCCAATAACGTCGAACTCCTGGCGAGAACAGGTCGGGCAGGCGATGAAATTGATGCCGCGCGCGCGAATGCGCAGCGACTTGAGGATATCGAAACCGACTTTGATCTCTTCCACCGGGTCGGCGGCCAACGATACACGCAGCGTGTCGCCGATGCCTTCCGATAACAGCAGACCTAAACCGATCGCCGACTTGACCGCCCCGCTACGCGCGCCGCCCGCTTCGGTGATCCCCAGATGCAGCGGCTGATCGATCTGTTTAGCCAACAAACGATAAGACTCAACGGCAAGGAATACATCGGACGCTTTTACGCTCACTTTGAACTGATCAAAGTTGAGACGATCGAGATGATCGACATGGCGCATGGCTGATTCCAGCAGCGCCTGCGGCGTCGGCTCACCGTATTTTTCCTGCAGATCTTTTTCCAGCGATCCGGCATTTACGCCGATACGAATAGGGATGTTTTTGTCGCGCGCGCAGTCCACCACCATACGAATGCGTTCTTCGTTACCGATATTGCCGGGGTTGATACGCAAGCAGTCAACGCCGTATTCCGCCACCTTCAGCGCAATGCGGTAGTCGAAGTGAATATCGGCAACCAGCGGGACACTAACCTGCTGTTTGATGAGCTTGAACGCTTCGGCGGCGTCCATTGTCGGTACAGAAACACGAACAATGTCTGCGCCAACGCGCTCCAGCGCTTTGATCTGATTAACCGTCGCTTCCACGTCAGTGGTACGCGTGTTAGTCATCGACTGAACGGCGATGGGGGCACCATCGCCAATTGGCACATTCCCAACGTAAATACGTGTCGATTTTCTACGTTGAATCGGAGCCTGGTTATGCATGAAAAATCTCCCGCGTTACCCGTCTGTTACTGCGCCGGTGTTGGTTCGGCATTAAGGGTCAGACGCGCAACCTGATTAGTTCTGATAAAGCGGCTCAGATCGACAGGTTTTCCTTGATACTGGATCTGCACCGCGGCCGGCGCGCCAATTTTAAGTTTATAAGGCGCCTGACCGGTTAGGTTTAAATTGCCATCTTTACGCTGCATACCGCTAAACAGCTTCTTACCCGTGGCGTCAGTGACTTCGAGCCAACAGTCAGCGGTAAAATTCATCACCAGCGCATTCGGATCGGCAGCAGGCGCCGCTACGCCAGCCTGACTGGTCGGCAGCGCGGACGGCGTTTCCGTTGCCGCTGGCGCGGCAGATGTCGCAGCCGTATCGACATTCGCCTGCGAAGGCGCGACTACCGTATTTTGCGTCGCCGCCGCCGTTGGCGCTGGCGTTTGCATCGCCGTCGTCGAATCAACCGGCGCCGCAGGAGCCGTTTGCGCTGGCGTCGTATCCTGGCTTGTCGCGTCACGGGTGTCCAGCGGTACGCTTTGGCCGCTGTCTTTATCTGCGTTCAGTTCAGCCGTGCTTTGATCGGCCATTGTCGTGATCTCTTCCTGCTGCGCCTTATGGTTCTGCCACCACCAGGCGCCGGTCAGCCCTACGACCACAAACAGTACCAGCCAGGTAAAAGACATTAACCAGCCGTCGCGTTTTTTGCGACGCTTTCCTAATGAGAAACTCTGCATCGGAGCAACTTTGGCGGCGCGCAGCGGGGCCTGCTTTTCCAGCCCCGGCAACAGTTCCTCTTCTGGAACATGCACCAGACGCGCATATGAACGGATATATCCACGCAGGAAGGTTGAAGCAAGATCGGACGGCGCCTTATCTTCTTCAATATCGCGTACCGTAGAAACCTTCAGGCAAAGTCGCTCAGCGACAGCCTGCTGGCTGAGTCCGAGTTGTTCACGGGCATTGCGCAGACGAACGCCGGTGGTTTGTGCTTCATTTTGGTCGTGCGTGGCTTCAGTATTCATTCGCTACAGCTACAGGTACGTGTAAATTAGGATTCAGGCGCCGACGAGCCGTAATGCCCGCCCACACCGCGAAACATCAGGTTAGTTAACCTTAGTCAGACAGTATAAGCCTGTCAGGCCGCAGATGACAAAACCGCTAAGACACAAGGCTAAACTCTTGTTGCACCATTACATACTGCCTTAAAGTCGACAAAAACGCACCGTTATTATTGACCAGACAAGTACAACGCCAGACATTATTCAACTGACATTGCGCCACGATATAATGAATGCACAGTGGCGCAACTGCTATCAAATAGCCTTGATGTCAATCACCTCTCCCTGCATACGCTTACGCAGGGTACGTTTAGTACGGTCAATCACATCGCCTGCCAACTGTCCGCACGCCGCATCAATGTCATCGCCACGCGTCTTGCGTACGATGGTCGTGAAACCATAACTCATCAAAACTTTAGAAAAGCGATCGATACGGCTGTTAGAGCTGCGGCCATACGGCGCGCCAGGGAACGGGTTCCACGGAATAAGATTAATCTTACAAGGCGTCTCTTTTAGTAGCTCCGCCAGTTGATGCGCGTGTTCAGTGCCGTCGTTGACGTGGTCAAGCATCACGTATTCAATCGTCACACGCCCCTGATTGGCGTTGGATTTCTCCAGATAGCGGCGAACCGCGCCCAGGAACGTTTCGATATTGTATTTTTTGTTGATCGGGACGATTTCGTCGCGAATAGTGTCATTCGGCGCATGTAAGGAGATAGCCAGCGCAACGTCTATCATATCGCCCAGTTTATCCAGTGCAGGCACCACGCCGGACGTTGAGAGCGTGACACGACGTTTGGACAGGCCGAAACCAAAGTCATCGAGCATAATTTCCATCGCCGGTACGACATTGGTCAGGTTAAGCAATGGCTCGCCCATCCCCATCATGACCACGTTAGTGATCGGACGCTGGCCGGTGACTTTGGCCGCGCCGACGATTTTCGCCGCCCGCCAGACCTGACCGATAATTTCCGATACGCGCAGGTTGCGGTTAAAGCCCTGCTGCGCAGTTGAACAAAATTTGCACTCCAGCGCGCACCCTACCTGTGAAGAGACACACAGCGTAGCGCGGTCGTCCTCCGGAATGTAGACCGTTTCAACGCGCTGATCGCCGACAGCAATCGCCCACTTAATGGTGCCGTCTGAGGAACGCTGCTCTTCAACGACCTCCGGCGCGCGGATTTCCGCGACCTCTTTTAATTTGCCGCGCAACACTTTGTTGATGTCGGTCATCTCATCAAAATTATCGCAGCAATAGTGATACATCCATTTCATCACCTGATCGGCGCGGAAAGGCTTTTCACCTAAGTTTTTAAAAAACTCGCGCATCTGCTGACGGTTGAGATCCAGCAGGTTGATTTTCGTTTCGTTGTTAAGAACTACCGGGGTACTGCTTTCAGGTGTGACAATTTGTTCAGACATATGCTATTCCGGCCTCGTTATTACACGTTATGGCCCCTGGAGGGTTGAAAAAAGAAACGCCCCGGTAAGCTTACTGCTCATCCGGGGGCGCTGCATTGTACAAATTCTGGCGTAAGGATGCCACGTCTGCACGCGGCATTAGCGAAAATAATATTTGAACCGATAATTTATCGCCAACGCATTTACAGCGTGAAAGACGAAGGAGATTAACGGGTGCGCGGGCACACTTCGCCTTCACCGAAGAAAAAGGCGATTTCGCGCTGCGCGGATTCCAGCGAATCCGAACCGTGGGTGCCGTTTTCAGTTAAGCTATCAGCGTAGTCGGCGCGCAGCGTACCCGCCAACGCGTTCGCCGGATTGGTGGCGCCAAGCAGATCGCGGTGACGCTGTACCGCATTTTCACTTTCCAGCACGGATACCACGATAGGGCCAGAGGTCATGAACTCCACCAGACCGTCAAAGAACGGCTTGCCGTCGTGCTCAGCATAGAAGCCGCGCGCCTGCTCAACGGTCAGGTGCAGCATTTTAGTGCCAACAATTTTGAACCCTGCAGCTTCAAAGCGCGCAAAGATGCTGCCAATAACGTTTTTTGCCACCGCGTTGGGTTTAATGATGGAAAAAGTCCGTTCAATAGCCATGTTTACCTCTGAAATATGTTCTGTTGTTATGTCAGGCGCGGATTATAAAGAGCATCCCATCAATTGCCTATGGATGCAGGTAACATTTTTTTAAAATAAAATGAGCATTAGCAACAAAAGTTAAAGGCGCACAGCAAACTCAGGGGACTGACACAGCACGCAGTGCGTGTGTTCAGGCGTGAGTGCATGGAAAGTACGTTTGCAGCTTTCGCAGGTGAGCGTATGCACCGCACTATGCCGCGTTGAGGCGGGTTCCACGTCAAACCGCAGCCGCAGCGCCTGATGCGGACATACCGCCGCACAGCCGCCGCATCCCGTACAACGCGCCGCCGCTATCGTCAGGGTATTGTCGTCAAACTGGATAACGTTTTCCGGGCAGCTTCGCCAGCAGGCGCCGCACATCCTGCACTCTTGCGGACTGATTTCGGGTACGCATTCGCTGAACGCGGAAAACGCCTGTCTGAGACGCCGTTTCCCCGGCTCGACGGCGCCCGGGGTAATGGCGTCGCGCGGAACATGAAACAGAGTGCGCCGCGAGGCGTTAATCTCCGCGCCGACAACGTGTTTGAAAGACCAGCCCGGCTCGCCATAGCGGCGCAGCGCTAAATTTAGCCCCGCCAGCGCCATCAGCCACTGCGCCGATCGCTCCACCGCAATATCAATAAAGCGAATACCGTACTGGCTATGCCAGAGAAGCAGTTCATCGACCGTTGGCGCCTGTAGCGAAAACGGCCCCACCAACGTATCCCCCTGCACAAAGCGTTTAACCGGTTTGATACCGGTAATGGCGTCAACAGGACAGACAAACAGACAGTCGCCACAGGCTATGCAGCGCGTCGTATCTATGCTGACCTGCCCCTGCGCCAGCGAAAACGCCTGCGCCGGACAAACATCGGCGCAAGCGCGGCAGGAAGAAAAACGAAAGCGACGACGGACGCAGGCCTGCGTCACGTCTACCGCCGGATCGATCGTCAGGTTAACCATCATCCAATACTAAAGAAGACGTAGCGCAGCATAATCTCGCCGAGAAGCAGCAATACGCTGCCCGCCACCAGAGTCCCGCTGGCGTTTCGCAGACCGCCTGCGGCAAAGCAGAGCATTCCCGCCGCTGAGACACACCAGCCGAGAAGATAGATGTCGCGCAACTGCGCCAGCGCCTGTAGCGGATGATGCGGGAAAGTGACGACCGTCGTATCTACCACATTAATATCCGCCAGCCATAGCGGCTGCATGATCAGGCGAATCAGCACCATCAGTACGACCACCACCACAGCGCAGCGCATTGCGGCCCCAGCGTTGCGCAGATAAGCCAGCGCAATGGCTACCGAGCCGATAATGCCTGACGTGCCAAAGAACAGCGCCAGCGTGTTGCTATGCTGCCAGGTCGCCACCGAGGCATGGATATAAACCTGCGCCATGCAGAATACATCCACCAGCCCGAACGCTGCCGCCAGCGCCAGCAGCGGCTGCCAGCCTGGCTTTCGGAAAAACAGCAGCACAACCCCTAGCCCCAGCGCCGCCAGATAAAGGCTGGCAAAGACGATTTCGCGACTCAGCCACGAACTGGCGACATGACGTAACGCATTTAGCGCATTCAGCGGATAGCCCATGTGCAGCGCTGAAGCAAGCAGCCCTACGCAGGCCAGTACAAACGCCCCCGCCATCGCGGGAAGCGCGCCGCGTGCAGGCACGCGTCCCTCTACGGCGTACTGGCGGCCCAGCGCCAGCCACACTGTCACGCCCACGGACCCTTGCAAACAGAGCGTAAAAATCAGCAGCGGTAACTCATGCATGGCGTTTACCCTCTTTTTCTGCGCCCTGATGCGCTTTGACAACCAGATTAGGTTTGGTTATGGATGAATCTGGCAGCCCGTTAACGTCGCATACGCTACCGTACTTCGCGCGCAGTTCATCAATCGGGCCAAACTTGATGGCCTCCAGCGGACAGGTCGCGACACAGACGGGCGGTTCACCTTTCGCCAGTAAATCAACGCACATGTCGCACTTGGACATTTGGCCGGTCTGCTCGTTAAGCTGCGGCGCGCCGTAAGGGCAGGACCAGGCGCAATAGCCACAGCCGACGCATTTGTCGGTATCAACGCGCACGATGCCGTCGCCCGGGCGTTTATGCATAGCGGTAGTCGGGCAATTTTTGGTGCAGACAGGGTCCGCACAGTGGTTGCAGGAAATGGAAAGCGTATAAGCAAATACGTTATTGCTGACCCCGCCCTGCCCGGTCGGGATGAAACTTCCGCCCTTGACTTCATAGACGCGGCGGAAACGACGGCCTACTTCCAGATTGTTTTTGTCTTTGCAGGCCACCTGGCAGGCTTTACAACCGGAGCAGCGTGAGGAGTCGATGAAAAACCCCAGTTGTTTATCGCTCACCGGCGGGTAATGTGTAAACTGACTCATGCTTTAGCCACCTCCACCAGCATGGTTTGATGTGAATTTCCCTTCGCCAGCGCGGTAATACGGGCCGAGCTGAGGACGTTCGCACAGCCGCCTTTATCAATACCGTTCTCATCCGGCTGCCACCAGGCGCCGGCCTGCATCGCGACAACGCCGGGAATAATGCGCGGCGTCACTTCCGCCGGGATTTCGCAAATCCCGCGTGAGTTATGAATGCGCACCATGTCGCCATGCGTAATACCGCGCTTTTGCGCATCCTGCGGATTGATCCACAATGTCTGCTGCTGCACTTCAATCAGCCACGGGTTAGCGTATTGCGTTGAGTTGGCGCGGTTTTTTCCTTTCCACGTAATTAACTGGAGCGGAAAATCTTTCGCCAGCGCATCCTCCGGGCCTTCATGCGCGGGAACGTAGTGCGACAACGCCGGGATTTCCGGATGCTGCATGTCGTACAGGCGCTTCGAGAAGATCTCTATTTTCCCTGACGGCGTCGGGAACGGATGATTGTCCGGATCGCGAATATTGTCTTCAAAGGCGATAAATGGCGCGCTTTTGAACAGATGCTGACGGGTCTTTTGCAGCGTGGCAAAATCCGGCAGATTTTCGTCCGGCATCGCCAGGCGCGTCTGTTCCCAGATGTGTTCAATCCACGCTTTCTCATCGCGCCCCTGGCTAAATTCGTTCTCAATGCCTAATTTCGCCGCCACCTCACGTAGCCAGTCGTAGTCGGAGCGCCGCTCAAATTCAGGCTCGATCAGTTTTTCAGAGAGCATCAGGTAGCTTGCCGTGCCCCAGGTTTCACCGATGTTCCAGCGTTCCATGAAACTGGTTTCCGGCAGCAGTAGATCAGCGTATTTCGCGCTCGGCGTCATAAACAGATCGCTGGCGACAATAAACTGGATCTTTGATTCATCCTCCAGTACGCGTACCGCCTGGTGCAGATCGGGGTTCTGATTCGCCAGATAGTTCCCGGCCAGCGAGAACAGAATACGGATGTTACTGTCCAGCTTATCGGCATCTTTCAGTCCAATATCCGGCGTCACTTTGCTGGCGTCGTCTGCGGCCTGCACCCAGTTCATCACCGAAATTTTGGCTTTTACCGGGTTATCCGGCATCTCCGGACCCGCGGCAAATTGACGGTTAGCGCAGCCGCCATAACCCGCAGCCCAACCGCCTTTGATGCCGACATTACCGGTAATGGTCGCCAGTAGAGTCGAGCCGCGCGCGGTGCGCTCGCCGCAGTTGTGGCGCTGTGGTCCCCACCCCTGAATCAACGCGGCGGGTTTGGTATTCGCGTAATCACGCGCTAACTGGCGAATGGTTTGCGCCGGCACATGGGTGATCTTTTCCGCCCACTCGGGGGACTTAACGACACCGTCTTTGGCGCCGGTCAGATACGCCACCAGCGATTCGTTAGCCGGTACGCCTTCCGGCATTGAGTCTTCGTCAAAACCGATAGCGTAGCGCGCAATAAATGCGCGATCGTGCAGATTCTCGCTGATGATGACGTACATCATCGCGTCCATCAGCGCATTGTCGGTGGTGGGCAGCAGCGGGATCCACTGATCCGCCAGCGACGAAACGGTGTCGGAATAGCGCGGATCGACCACGATAAACCGCGTACCGTTCTGCTTCATCTTCTGCAAGAAATAGTTGGTATGACCAAAAATGGTCTCCGTCGGGTTATGGCCCCACAGAATCACCAGCTTGGTCTCCAGAAGCGTATCCAGCGAACTGCCGCTGGCGGCAGTGCCGTAAGTATAAGGCGTCGCGGCCGCCGTGTTGCCCATACTCACAGAATGGTAGCTTTCGAGATAGCCGCCGGTCAGATTCAGCAGGCGACGCGCCATTTTATCGCCGGAAAAGGTGCCGCCGGAAACGGCGGTGCCAACATGAACATAGCGCGAAGCCGGGCCATATTTTTCAGTAATCGATTTTAAATTATCGGCGATTAAGGTTGTCGCTTCATCCCAGGAAATTCGCTCGAATTTTCCTTCACCGCGTTTTCCTACGCGCTTCATGGGATATTTAAGTCTGTCAGGATGATAAACAAATTTACGGTATGCGCGTCCACGAACACAGGCACGCATCACCGGCATTTGCGCATCCAGCGCATTATCCGGTCGCGTTGAAATTCGCGTCACGATACCGTCACTAACATGCGCCCGAATATCGCATTTGCCCCCGCAGTCAAAAGTGCTGCATGTCTGAACGATTTTTTCCGCAGGCCGGTTTTCAGTTGCCGTCACAGCGCGTACCTGAGCGGTAGCTGGCGAGGAGACAAATGGTAACGCAATAAGCGCGGAGCTGGCCTGGATAAAATGGCGGCGGGAAATAGTGGACTGTTCGCCATTTCCCTGGCTTTTTATATTTTTCATGATCCGACTCGTCAAATAAAAACCCATTCTCACGTTTTTAAGTGTTAGATCTCTTGATATTTATCAAGCTCCCTCATTAAGGGTAATTCCGGAAAAATTAATAATTCTCATTAACTTTAAATTAAATGAAATTCATAATTTATTCTGAAGAGTTGTTAACGTATTAATTCAAAATTAACCGCTGCAACCTGACCGGACTCATCCATTACGACAAGTTGATAACGTCCAGCGATATTGAGTAATAAAGAAAGGCGATTATTTTCGCCATTAACAGGTTTGCCATTTAAAAACCACCAGCGACGCCCTTTACCGCCGGTAGTCGAGACGGGCAGCGTGACGTTTTCCTGGCCTGGCAATTGCCTGATCACCGCGCCATCCCTCACTCCTGACAGCATTAACGGCGCGGCATCACTGCCCTGTAGCGGCGGACAGTAAGCGGACGCCGCGGGCAAGCGGGCGCTACGTCTTTCCGCAGGCGGCAGCCACGGCTCCAGCGGCCGCGGCCAGACGATAAACGTATGCGCACGCGCCTGCGGACAGTCGGCAGCGACACGCCGCCCCGTATCATCCAGCCAGACCGGGAAACGAATACCGTTGATGTCTTCCTGCTCAGGTAACAGCAGCGTGGGCGGCTGGCTGTCATCGAGCAGCCATGTCGCCAGTCGGCGGCGACAGTTGCTGTCTCCGGCAGGCAGAGTCTGTCCGCCCGGCCAGCAAATGACGCCGCGGCTTACCGTCTGCGGACGCGGATCTTCCGGCAGGCGTCCCGTATGCGCCAGTAACAGATTATTGACCTGGTTAAGCAATGGCACCGCGCTGGCAAAACCAAATTGCCCCACCACAGGCGTGCCGTCGGGTCTGCCTGTCCAGATGCCGATGATATAGCGCGCGTTAACGCCAATAGCCCACGCATCGCGATAGCCGTAGCTGGTGCCGGTTTTCCACGCCAACGGCACAATGCGCGGCAGCGCATTATCCGGTAAGGGTTGCGCTTCATCCGCCATAATTCGTCGAATGATCCACGCCGCTCCCGGCGACATTAATGGTCTTTCCGACAGCGGATCGTCCGGCTGTAACCGTAGTTTCGCCGCTTTCCCATGACGAGCGAACGCGCTGTATGCCGCCGCCATCTCGTCAAGCCGCGCGCCCGCGCCGCCCAGAATCAGCGAAAGATTGGGCGCCGCGCCAGCAGGCAAATATAGCGGCAGGCCGACGTTACGCAGTTTTGCCGCAAATCGTTTCGGCCCATAGGCTTCAAGCACCTGAACGGCAGGCAGATTCAGCGAGCGTACCAGCGCGTCGCTCATGCTGACCGGGCCGTGAAATCCGCTATCGAAGTTTCCCGGGCGGTAATCTCCGGTGCGGCGCGGAACGTCCTGTAATAATGATGCGGGATGGATCAAGCCGTCATCCAGCGCCAGACCATACACAAAGGGTTTGAGTACCGATCCCGGCGATCGGATCGCCGTTACCATGTCGACATGACCAAAACGGCTGTCGTCATTAAGGTCTACCGATCCTACCCAGCCGCGCACGCTCATATCGGTATGATCGACGACGATCATCGCCAACGAACTGCGTGCAGGCAGCCGCCCTTTCCATGCCCGCGCCAGATCTTCCAGTTGCCGCTGCAACCCGGCGTCCAGCGTGGTCACAATTTTGTCGTTCTGGCTTTTACTCAACATCATTCGGGCAAAAAGCGGCGCCAGTTGCGGCATTTGACGCGGCGCCAGCCAGACCGGCTCTTCACGCGACTCGCGTACCGTTTCGGCAGGCCAGACGCCCTGCGCCGCCATCCGATCCAGCACTTTATTTCGTGCCGCTTCAGCTCTCGCTGGCCAGCGGTCGGGACGTAACCGGCTCGGCGCCTGCGGCAATACGGCCAGCAGCGCCGCGTCAGCGTAGCTCAGGCGCGCGGGCGGCTTGCCGAAGTAGGCCCAGCTTGCAGCGCCAATACCCTGTAGCGTGCCGCCGAACGGCGCGCGGTTCAGGTACAGCGTCAGGATATCGCGCTTGGACAAATGCCATTCAAGCTGGAGGGCGCGCCAAAGCTGGCGGATTTTACCGCCGAACGTGCGCGAATGCGGGTCCAGCAGTCTCGCCACCTGCATAGTCAGCGTACTGCCGCCGGAAATAACGCGCCCGGCGGTAAGATCCTGCCATGCCGCGCGCGCGACGGAGAAAGGGTTAACGCCAGGGTGCCGCCAGAACCAGCGATCTTCGTAATTGATTAAGGCCTCCAGGTAGCGGGGAGAGACCTCTTCAATCGTCACCGGATAACGCCAGATCCCCCCGGCGTCGGCAAAGCGCCACAGCGGCGTACCGTCATGGGCTACCACGACCCGCGCAGGATGGACCTCATTGAGCGGCAGCGGCCAAAGTTTATCCGCCGCCCATAACGCCAGAAGAATAAAAAGCGGCGCGCCCGCCAGCCACAGCCAGCGGCCACGTTTACCACGCCAACCGTTCATTTAAGGCGTCACTATCAGCAGCCCCTCGCTCGCGCCGGTTGCCCGCCACTGAGGCACGTACATCGATTCCACCTGCGGTTGCGCAAGCTGGTACGTCCCCGGCGTTACCGCGCGCGCCAGGTAGACCAGCGTCACGGGCTGGCCCTCATTGACGACGACGGCAGCCACAAACCGATCGTCGCGGAATTCCATATGCTGAATATCCGCCTGCTGCATCTGATTAAGCAGATTTTGCACTTCGCTACCGCTCTCCGGCAGGCTGGCACTGCTGTCAGCCAGATTCTGGTTTTCCAGCTCCAGCCCGGCCGGGAGCAGGTCCACCACCAGCGCATCCGGCACATTGCGATCGGCCACTACCGTTAACCAGACCAGCACCAGTTCGCCGCTACGCAACGAGGACAGCGATTTGCGCTGACCATCTGTTCCCAGTATTTGTCGTTCAATCTGCAAAACGTTGCTGGCAGGCTCAGGCGCAGATGAGGGATAGCCGCTGCTATCCAGACGCAGCCATAGCGGCTGGCTACCGGTGTTCGTCACCTCAAGGGCGGCCAGTTGGTCAGCATCCAGATTACGGGTCAGCGCCTTGTCGCCCGACAGCGGCTGCGCCTCTAACGAGGTCTGCGCCTGCCAGGCGCCCGCGCTAGCCTGTCGCGAATGCGCGGCAAGGAACAACGCATTATTCTCCTGAGTGGAGAGCCAGCGCTGACCGAAGGCCTGCTCAGAGAGCGAGCTTAATAGCGCGTTTTGCGCGTCCGGTCTGAGGTTGTTCTCTTCCAGTAACGACAACATCAGAGCGTTATCGCGCAGAGAACTGCCGTAATCCGCTATCCATTGCCGTTCGTCCTGACGCGGCGTATTCAGAGCCAGCGTAATGGCCTCTTCGCCACGTCTGGCATCACCCATCGTGTTTAACGCGATGCCCAATTGCATCAGCGGCAGTCCTGAAGCCGCCTGACTACGGCGCTCCCAGATTTCGCGCAGCGCGCCGAGCGGCGCTTTCTGCTGACGCGCCAGTACCAGCGAGGCGTAAGCCTGAGCGGCAAAAGTACTGGCCTGGGTATTATCGCTATAACGAATCAGCATCGTGCCGGGATCCTGCAGATAGCGCAGCAGTCGCTCATTGCCCCGGTTAATGGCCTCCGGCGGGACGCTATATCCCTGCTCGCCCGCGCGAATGAGGAAATCCATCGCGTAGGCCGTTAGCCAGGGCTCTTCCGCGCCATTTTTATCCCATAGCGCAAAACCGCCGTTATCACGCTGCATCTGTAGTACCCGGGAGATGCCGATATCCACCGCGGCGCGCCGTTTTTCATCGCTATCGCCGGTAATGCCGAGCGACTGCAATTGAGCGGCATTGGTATACAGCGCCGGGAATAACCCGCTGGTGGTTTGTTCCAGGCACCCGTACGGATATGCTTTCAGCTCGCGAATGTAGCGCGCCAGATTGAGCGGCGGTTTTCCGCTTAACAGCAGTTGTCCCTGTAACGTGGCTGGCGAGACATTGGCCAGATGCTGCTCTGGTATATGCCAGCTCTCTCCCGGCGCCAGCGCAATGCCGCTATTTTCCGTGTAGGCAGGCCAGGCCGGACGCACGCCGATTTGCCACTGTTTATGCTGCGCGCCGAGGGTTTCTCCCGGCAGATTCAGACCGCTAATGGTCGCCTGGATTTCGCCTTCGCCAAAACCTTCCAGCGCGCGTACCGGAACGAATAAGGTGGTGCGCACGCCCGGCGCCAGGTTAACCGGTTGCGGCTGCTGGCTAAGCAGTTCCAGTAGCCCACTGGCGGCGAGAGAAATATTCAGCGTCTGCGGACGGTCGGTCAGATTGGTGACGTCCAGCACCAGTCGCGACACATCCCCTCCCGCCAGAAAACGCGGCATATTCAGCTCGGCAATCACTGGCGCGGCGACAACGACTTTGCTTTCGCCGCGGCCAAAATCGTCCGCTGTCCATGCCTGCGCCATAACCCGCAGTTCGCCGTTAAAGTCGCCAATCGGCAGCGTTACGACCCCTTCGCCCTGCTCATTGAGCGTGATCGGCTGCGCCTGCTGCGCGATGATATTGACATGGTTTACCGGCGGTTTTCCGCCGCGCTTAAGGGCGTCGCCATCGCCGCCAAAACGCAACGCCGCCAGCCGCCCCTGCCCTTCAATGACCTGGCCGTAAATATCATAAATATCTGCGCCATAACGTTTTTGACCGAAGAACGCCTGCCACGGGTCCGGCGTCGCATAATCGGTAATATTCAATACGCCGCTATCGACTGCGGAGACCAGCACGTTGATCTGTTTTGGCATTTCGCCGTGTTTAACGCTGGCTTTCACCCTGACGGTGAGCGGCTGATTTGGGCGCATTTTGGCCGGGCTTTCGAGCGCCAGATCGAGGCGGCGGTTTTCATCCCCCAGCGGTAGGTGTAGTAACCCCACGGCGCGTTTTGGCGTGGCGGAACGAGATTTATCGCCGGGACGCACCACCAGCGTACTGAGATAGAGATCGTGGCGATTCCAGGTTTTATCCACCGGAATCGTGAGATCCAACCCTTGTGCCGGCACATCGATCGCCTGCCACCACAGCGGACCATCGCTGGACTCCACCATCGCATAACCTTTACCGGCGACCGGCGCGGCGATATGCAATTTCATGGTGTCGCCTGGACGATAATTCGCTTTATCCAGTTTGAGGGTGACGCGATCCGGACGCGCCGCGCCGCTACCGTCGCTGTTATCCTGCCAGCTATAGCCGGCCCAGAAACGAACGCTGCTGACCGTCTCATTCGGCGCTTTGACTTCCAGACGGTACGCGCCCCATTCCACCGGGAAGCTGACTTTTCCGGTTTCATCCGCGTTCAGATCCAGCGTCTGCTCGCCCTCCACCAGATCTTTTTGATCAAACTGCGACTGCCAGCCTTCGCTTTCCGACCAGTTCCAGTAATAGTCGCGACGCTCGCGGATGAGCCGCACCTGTAAACCAGACACCGCTTTTTTCTCGCCCTGCGCGTTGGCGTAAACAATATCGAATGCGGCGTTGCTGTCTTCGTCGACAATCGGTTGATTAACGGTGGTATCCGTACGGTAGTCGTATACCGCTTTAGCGGCGAACTGTGGGCGAATTCCCGGTAACGTATCGGCAGGCCAAATCGCCTGCTCTACGCGACGAGTGACCGGACGACCGCCAGACTCCAGCAGGCTGGCCTGTAGAATTACCTGCAGCGGCGAATGCGCTTCTTGCCACTGGCTGGCAGCACTCACTTCACCACGTCCGCCTTTATCCAACGTCAGTTGAACTTCGTCCAGGCTGCGCGAAAGATTCTCTTCGGCAATATTGCCGAACTGGAAGCCAGGCAACGCCGCAACAGCGTCGCGCAGCGGACGCAGGAAAAGTTGCCCTTGCAGGGTATTGCCGTTAGCAGGCGCGCCATACAAGTAATAGCCGACAACGGAGAATTTCACCTCATCCGCAGGCGCCAGCGGTGTTTTTTGCGCCGTCAGGTTGAGCGCCATCCGCTCCGGCATAAAGTCTTCCACGTGGAAATCCCAACTCCGCAGCAAATTATCGCCGGTGTTGGCGCGGACATGCCACAAGCCGGTCGGCGCGTTGATATCCAGCGGATAATTCAAACGGTATAGCCCGTTTTCCGGCTGGCTGACGACGGTACGCATCACCTGTCCGTCTGGTTTTACCACTTCCAGCTTAACGGGTTGATCGGGCAGCGTTTTACCGTCGCTATCGCGCAGTAATCCGTTGAGGATAACCGTTTCGCCCGGTCGGTAGAGATCGCGCGGGCCGAACATAAAGAACTGCTTGCTGTAGCCGGGCGCGCCAGCGACATTAAATTCCGACAGATCCAGAGCCGGAAGCGTGAGATCGAGCAGCGTGGTCTGCCCCTCTTTACGCGCCAGTAAGAGCGCCGCCGCTTTATCAGCCTCCAGTTGCACATGCCCCTGCGCGTCGCTCGTCGCCTGCGCCAGCGTCTGACCTTTATCATTCAGAAGAACGATCTCAATTCCCGACTGCGCCGCGCCGTTTTCCAGGCTTTGCGTAAAGATATCCAGCCGATTATGGTAACGGTGCGCGGACACGCCGATATCGCTAAGGGTAAACAACGTAGCGGCATTACTATAGTTGTAGTGTCCAGCCTGATTCATTACCGCCACATATACGCCCGCCTGTTGCAGCGGCTTAATATCGCTTAATGGCAGTAGCAGTTTCTCACGCGTATTGCGCGCCGGATTAAGATCAAAACGACCGGTATAAACCAGATCCGCCATTTTCAGCAGATTGTCGGACTCCCAGTTAGAGAGAGAACTACGGTACTCCCACTGGCTGACAAATGACGCCAGCGATCCGGGCTTAACGCGGAAAAAGTTCACATCAACATGGTTGACGTTAAGCGCCATGACCGGCAGTCCTTCCGCGATTTTCCCCGGTAGCAGCGATCCCCGGCTGGCAAAGCCGACGCTGGGCTGGACATCACGCGTGGTAATCGTTTTTTCATAAGACTTGCCGAAGGTGGCGTTATTCAGCGCTTTAACGGCGGGATCAACCGTGACCACCAGCACGCGTTCAGGTTCCAGATGACGTAACCTTAGCTCTTTTAAATTTGGCGCCAGCTCCCATGCGCCGTCAACGCTGCCGCTTTTCTTATCAACCACGTGAACCACACGGGAGAAATCCTGTTCAGGATCTAAAGGAATTGAAAACGTCAGCACCAGCGTCGCCGCGCCGTCGAGCTGCGCTTCGGAGGCGTCTAATAGCGTGAGCGCTTTGCCCTGGCTTTGCTGCGCCAGCTTTTGTAGCTGTGCCGGGTCTTGCGCGGGCGAGGGCTGCGCTACGGCTGGCGCTTCGCTTTTAGTCGTCGGGGCGGTTTTATCGTTGTTATCGCATCCCGCCAGCGCCAGCATGATCATGCAGGCCACCACGCGTAAATGTTTCATCTTTCATCCCTGGCCTTAACGGCCTGTCAGCAACGGTTGATGAGATATTATGCGCGAGAAATTTTATTGTGTAAGTCCGTATTACTGTGATGATGCGAAAATTTTACGCAGAAATGTGGTTTCGCCAGCCAAAACAGCCTCTTCTACTTGTCCCTTTTCGGGAAACGTCCGACAATTTGTCCATAATCAGGTAACAATGGAGATGCCCATGACCACCGCCTTTTTTGTCGCCGCCGACTGGCTTGCCGAACATATTGATGATCCGGAAATACAGATTCTTGACGCCCGTATGGCGCCGCCAGGACAGGAACATCGTGATATGGCGGGCGAATATCGCGCCGGACATATTCCCGGCGCGCTGTTTTTTGATATTGAAGCGCTTTCCGATCGCGCATCGCCGCTGCCGCATATGATGCCGCGCCCGGAAGCGTTTGCGGTGGCCATGCGTGAACTGGGTGTTCGCCAGGATAAACACCTGGTCATATACGATGAAGGCAATCTGTTCTCCGCTCCGCGGGCATGGTGGATGCTGCGCACGTTCGGTGCCGAGAAAGTGTCCATTCTGGCGGGCGGACTGGCGGGCTGGCAGCGCGACGAATGGCTATTGCGCGAAGGCGAGGAAGCGCATGAAGGAGGCGAGTTTGAGGCGAAATTCGCGCCGCAAGCCGTGGTGCGTCTCACCGACGTATTGCTGGCAAGCCATGAAAAAACCGCACAAATCGTTGACGCGCGTCCGGCGGCGCGTTTTAACGCTCAGGCTGATGAACCGCGTCCGGGGCTGAGGCGCGGACACATTCCTGGCGCGCTAAACGTCCCGTGGACGGAACTGGTGTATGAGGGCGAATTAAAGACCACTGACGAACTGAATGAGGTTTTTTTCAGCCACGGCGTGAGTTTCGACAGACCGATTATCGCCAGTTGCGGTTCCGGCGTGACGGCCGCGGTCGTGGTGCTGGCACTCGCCACGCTGGATGTGCCTGACGTCACGCTTTACGACGGCGCGTGGAGCGAATGGGGCGCGCGTAACGATTTACCGGTTGAACCCACTTAATATCTGCCATGCCGGATGGCGCTCACGCTTATCCGGCCTACCGTTCAGGCTGATGTAAAACGAATCTACAGACATTGTTTTTATTCAGCTCTTTTCCGCTGTCCTGCAAACGGGCATTATTTTCTCTTAATAAAATCCTATTTTTTATCGGTAAATACTTTACGCCGGGTATAAGGAGTATCATCACCGCTGTTTTGGTTTTCACCGGGAAATAACTCCTGTAAATATAATTTTTTAAGGATGGAAAATGGATATTTCACTCGCTAATTTAATTGAGTTGGTTAAAAAGGTTAACCGCAATAAGGTGCCTAATCCTATGCCTGCTGAGGAAATAAGTCGTCTGCGAGTGCGTAAGTATCGCGATCCGCAAAATACGGAAACCACTGAGTTACCTGAAAGCCTGAAGGCGCTACTGGCCTACGACCGCGATCTACTTAGCAATTATAATATGCCTGTGATTGAAACATTACAAAGATCTATTGATAAAGAGGGAGTAATTCATTCTTACTCCCCTGATGAAGAGGCGTATTACGGCGTTGGCATGGATGACTCAGGTATTGATATTGAAGATCTGATGCCTGTCTGGAGTAACGATCCTCGTCTTCCGGCATTAATTCGTATCGATCATGTCGGCGATCAGGCCATTTTTATCTATATCACAGAACGGGATGCCAACGGCGAATACCCTATTGCCCGCATGGAACGAAATGAATTCTGGCTGGCGGAGTCTTCCCTGGTGGAATATCTCTATAATATTATTTCGCGCGCTAAAGACATTGGCTTTACCGAAGAGGATTTACATCTTCCGCAATGGCAGGCACAGCAAAAAATGAATGAAAAACGCGATGCCGCTTTACTTGACCTGGAGAATTATCATGAGGAGCTTTGGGCAAAACTGGACGCGCTCGGCGATTAATCGACATGATGCCGGATGGCGCTCACGCTTATCCGGCCTACCGTTCAGGCTGATGTAAAACGAATCTACATAAATTCGGTTTAAGCAGGCCACAAAAAAACCGCTCAATTGAGCGGTTTTTTTGTGCTGGTCCGGTTCGCGGCCTTCCCAGCAGGCTTTGTTGCCATAGCAACGCAGGCACACCGTAGGGGATTAATACTCCCTTTTAAGGGAGCAAATGTCAATATGATTTATCGGGAAACTATTCAACATTTGAGGTATTATCTTTCCCGGCCCTTTCCGCCGTCTCGCAAACGGGCGCTGGCTTCAGGAGAGGATAACCCATGGCCGTAAGCGCAGGCACACCGTAGTGCCTGCTATCACGGCATTATCGCCAGCGGTGCTGCCGTGATGCGGTCTTCGCAAGGACCGCAACATGAAGGTACGATGCTTTTGTGTCGTGCTTCTTGTTTCTGGCACGTTGTGTCTTCACGCAGACAGAAGCCACCCAGGTAGCTCTGTTCCCGTAACGCTCAACGTCCAGAGCAGGTAAGCCAGGAGGCCGCCCTGTTGGGCGGCTTTCTTTTCTTCAGATGATGCGATTCTGTTTAAAATCGCGCAGGAACCCGCCCCAGCGGCGCTCGTAGAACGGTGCGATATGCTCGGTGATAAAGTGGCTGATACCCTGCTCGCCCTTTCTCACCTGACAAATATCGATCGGTTCGTCACCCGGTAACGTGTCGGTCGCCACATTGCCCGCTGCGTGAATGATCTCTTCAATATCGCCGTCAGCCTCAATGCCAATCAGCAGATTGGGTTGGGCGTCCGCATGTTCTTTAATCGCGCAGAGAAACGCGCGTTTCACCGGTTTGATGGTTTTAAACAGCGTAGTGAGGGAATCAATCATCTGCGACGGTGGCTCGGCCACTTCGGATAAAATAAGCGACTCGCCGCCTTCCAGCACTTCCTGCGTACTTAATGGGCTGCCTTCCTCAGCGAGAAGCAGGCTGATTTCACGCGGCATAAACTCTTTGCCGGTCGGCAATTTAGCGTTGAGGAATAGCGTTTCGCCAAGCGTCATTTCAAACAGCGTGCGCACCGGCATCACCACAAACGCCTGTTCGTCTTCCACGGCCTGCTGCAGCGCCTCCAGAGAAGTAAAGAAGGGAATGACGGTCGTGCCGTCTTCTTTTTCCCAGTGCTGCAAATCCAGAGCGCTGTCTTCCACAATCGCCTCGCCTTCGGCAGCGCTGCCCGGCACCCAGACGGTGGACTCCAGTAAGGTACGGAAAAATGCCGGACGATGCGCGGGCTCAGTCGCCGCTTTCTCCAGCAAGATTTCTAATTCATTTTTAGTTTCGGACATAGGAATCACAAATTATGTATATGGGTTGTAGGCCTGATAAGACGCACGGCGTCGCCATCAGGCAAAATGCCGGGTGGCGCTTCGCTTACCCGGCCTACAAAAACACCGTTCAGGCGGTCAGCAAATTCGCGATGGTGCGCACACCCAGACCGGTTGCCCCGGCAGCCCACTGCTCAACCGGTGCTTTGCGATAAGTGGCGGAACAGTCAATGTGCAGCCAGCCTTCGCGGTAATTTTCAACAAAGTGCGACAGAAAACCCGCGGCGGTGCTTGCCCCAGCGGGATACGCCGCGCTGCCGGTGTTGTTCAGTTCCGCAAAGTTAGACGGCAGTTGGTTACGGTGGAACTCCGCCAGCGGCAGACGCCAGAACGGTTCATTCTCTTGCGCCGCGCTGGTCAGCAAGCGCCCCGCCAGCGTATCATCAAAACTGAATAGCGCATGATAGTCGTTACCCAGCGCCGTTTTCGCCGCGCCGGTTAACGTCGCCATATCAATGATTAGCTGTGGGTGTTGCGCGCTGGCGTCAATCAGACCATCTGCCAGCACCAGTCGCCCTTCCGCATCGGTATTCATGACTTCGACATTCTTACCATTACGGTAGCGAATAATATCGCCCAGTTTAAACGCATTGCCGCTGATCAGATTATCGGCGCAGCACAGGAACAGTTTTACGCGTTTATTCAACCCACGGGTAATGGCGAACGCCAGCGCGCCCGTTACTGTCGCCGCGCCGCCCATATCGGATTTCATTGAGTCCATAAAAGCGCTTTGTTTGATACTGTAGCCGCCGGAGTCAAAGGTGATACCTTTACCGACCAGGCAGGCATAAACCGGCGCATCTTTGTCTCCCGTCGGGTTGTAATCCAGCGCCAGCAGCACCGGCGGACGCTCAGAACCACGGCCTACGGTATGCAACCCCATATAGTTCTGCTCGCGCAGATCTTCGCCTTTGGTGATACGATAAGTGACGCTATCGCACGCGACGCTGCACAGCAGATCCACTGCGCGCTGCGCCAGTTGCTCCGGCCCAAGCTCTTCCGCCGGAGCATTAATGGTGTCGCGCACCCAGTCAATAATGGTCAGGCGGTTATCCAGTTCCTGACGTTGGGCATCGTCTAAATCCGGCCACATTACGGTACGGACGCCTTTTGGTCCTTTGTAACCCGCCCAGAATGCCCAACAACGCTCGATATCCCATCCTTCGCCTGTCAGCGCGACCTGTTTTATTCCCAGGCCGTCGATTTTACGCGCCGCACGCTGGATCAACCCCAGATCGTCTTTACCGTTAAGATGCAAGGTAATACCGTCGTTATTAATACTGTAAGTGGCTTTATCGCCCCAGCGCGCATCGGCAGGCTGCGTGGAAAGCGTAATTTTCATGGCTTCTGTCATTGTTATTTTCCTTATTAGCAAACGGGCCGCCGTAGGGCAGCCCGTTATTTGACTTACTCTGCTTCATCCAACCAGACTAGCAGAATCGCCTCCAGAATTTTTTCATTGGATGCGTTAGGGTCGTCGTCAAAATCGTCCAGTTCGCAGATCCACTGATGCAGATCGGTGAAACGAACGGTTTTAGGATCGACATCAGGATATGCGTCGTATAACGCTTCGCCGATCTCGCGGCTATCGGTCCACTTGAGTCCCATACTACCCTCTGTTAATGCTCACGCGCATGGTTGATTGTGTAACGTGGAATTTCGATAACCAGATCGTCGTCGGTAACGCGGGCCTGGCAGCTCAGTCGACTTTCCGGCTCCAGCCCCCACGCTTTATCCAGCATATCGTCTTCTTCTTCCGAACTTTCCGGCAAGGAGTCGAAGCCTTCACGTACAATACAGTGACAGGTGGTGCAGGCGCACGATTTCTCACAGGCGTGTTCAATCTCGATGCCGTTGCGCAGCGCAACGTCAAGAATGGTTTCACCGGTCTCAGCTTCCAGAACTGCGCCATCCGGACAAAGATCCTGATGAGGCAGAATAACAATCTTCGGCATGTTAAACCTCGTCTACGGAATGGCCTTTCAACGCGCGACGAACCGACTGGTCCATGCGGCGAGCGGCAAATTCCTGGGTTTGTTTATCTACGTTTTTAATGGCTTGTTCTATGGCGTCAACATCATCGCCTTGTGCGACCGCGCTTAAATGTGCGGCGGCATCATCAATGCATTGACGTTCTGCGGCGCTTAACAGCGCGGCGTCGGCAGTTAGCGCGCCGGTCAAACTTTCCAGCACGCGCGCGGCTTCGACTTTTTGCTCCGCCAGCATACGCGCTTTCACGTCCTGCTCGGCAAAACTCATGGAATCCTTGATCATCGAGGCGATTTCACCATCGGTCAGGCCATAGGAAGGTTTGACCTGAATGGAGGCCTCGACGCCGGTGGATTTTTCCATTGCGGTGACGCTCAACAGGCCATCGGCGTCTACCTGGAAGGTCACGCGAATATGCGCCCCGCCCGCCGGCAGCGGCGGAATCCCGCGCAGCGCAAAGCGCGCCAGCGAGCGGCAGTCCTGCACCAGTTCGCGTTCGCCCTGCATCACATGGATAGACATCGCGGTCTGGCCGTCTTTGAAGGTGGTGAAATCCTGCGCGCGCGCCACCGGGATAGTGGTGTTGCGCGGAATGACTTTTTCCACCAGGCCGCCCATCGTTTCCAGCCCAAGAGAGAGTGGAATCACGTCCAGCAGCAGCATTTCGCTGTCCGGCTTGTTGCCGACCAGAATATCGGCCTGAATCGCCGCGCCGATAGCGACCACTTTATCCGGGTCGATAGCGGTTAACGGCGTGCGGCCAAAAAATTCGCCCACCCGCTCACGCACCAGCGGTACACGGGTCGAACCGCCGACCATGACCACTTCCAGAACGTCCTGGGGATCAACGCCGGCATCTTTCAATGCGCGACGGCAGGCCAATAGCGTGCGCTTAACCAGCGCGGAAATGAGATCGTTAAAGGTTTCACGGGTGATTTCACCCTGCCAGCCCGCAACATTAACACGAACGGTATCGGCATCGCTTAAGGCGATTTTCGCGGTAATCGCGGCATCAAGCAGTTCGCGCTGAACGCGATTGTCGCTACGATCGGCAATTCCCGCCTGCTCACGAATATAGTCCGCCAGCAGATGGTCAAAGTCGTCGCCGCCGAGCGCAGAATCACCGCCCGTCGCCAGCACTTCAAACACCCCGCGGCTCAGGCGTAAAATAGAGATATCGAAGGTACCGCCGCCGAGATCGTAAACAGCAATAACGCCTTCTTTGCCTGAGTCCAGACCGTAGGCAATCGCCGCCGCCGTCGGTTCGTTGAGCAGGCGCAGTACATGCAGGCCTGCCAGCCGCGCGGCGTCTTTCGTCCCCTGACGTTGGGCATCATCGAAATAGGCGGGAACGGTAATCACCACGCCATCCAGCTCGCCGGAGAGCGATTCGCCAGCCCGTGCGGCCAGCGCTTTGAGAATATCAGCCGATACGCGTACCGGATTGAGCAATCCAGCCGCCGTGTCAATCATCGGCAGCCCATTAACGCTTGCCTTAAACCGGTAAGGCAGATGCGGATAGCGCGCCTGGATATCCGCCAGCGAGCGTCCCATCATGCGTTTCACAGAGCTGATAGTGTTGGCCGTATCCTGCGCGGCATTGTCACGCGCAGCGTAACCGACCGTATGGCCCTGCTGCTGATAGTGAACCACTGAAGGCAACAGGTGGCGCCCTTCGTGATCAGGCAGAGTTTCCGCCTGGCCGCTGCGAACCGTCGCAACCAGAGAGTTGGTAGTGCCTAAGTCGATGCCCGCCGCCAGACGACGCTGATGCGGCGCGGCGCTCAGACCAGGCTCACTAATTTGTAATAAGGCCATGTTAGATTCCAGTTAAAAATCGAGCAGCTTTTCTTCGAGTTGTTCTGCGCTGCTTCGCAGTTTATCGAGAAACCGCAGTTTGCGCACCGTATCCGCCGCCGCGTCCCACGCGGCGTTGTCCAACTGTTCCACCATTTGCTGAAGACGGGCATCAAACATCTTTTGTACGCGTTTGATGAAGCTTTCCAGCCGCACGTCGTCTTTTGATTGCTCGATATCGTCCAGCTCTTCGCGAAGCGTGAGTTGTTCCATCAGAAACGCGGTGTCGCGTACCGTATGCTGCTCACTGGCCAGATCGAACCCGTGTAAGGAAAGCAGATACTCCGCGCGCGTCAAAGGATGACGCAGCGTTTGCCAGGCCTGGTTGATCGTGGCGGATTGCTGGACGGCGGCAAGCTGCTGCGCCTGAGTGCCGTTGGCAAATTTGTCAGGGTGATACTGGCGTTGCAGATCCTGAAAACGAAGGCTCAGCGCCTGGGTGTCAATCTGATAACGGGCTGGTAAGCCAAAGAGGGTGAAGTAATCCATAACATTCTCAGGGATAGCCTGTCAGAACAAACCCCACACGCAGGCGACCACGGTGGGGTTATACCTTCTTACTTCGCGCCGCAGATGCGTTGTCTGCGCGGGTTCCCCCAGTCATTTACTTAAATAAGCGCCTGGGGATTCACTCGCTTGCCGCTTTTCTGCAGCACGAATGCTCGGTATAACAGCGGAACACGGTTACACGTGGAAGCTTTCGCCGCAACCACACTCATCTTTCACATTCGGGTTGGAGAATTTAAACCCTTCGTTCAGACCTTCTTTTACGAAGTCCAGCTGTGTACCGTCCAGAAATTGCAGGCTCTTGCCGTCAACCACTACCTTAACGCCTTTGTCTTCAAACACGGTGTCTTCCGCCGTTGGCTCGTCAACAAATTCCAGTACATAAGCCATACCTGAGCAGCCGGAGGTTCTCACGCCCAGACGCAGACCAAACCCTTTACCACGGTTGGCCAGGAAGGTATTAACTCGCGCTGCTGCACTGTCGCTAAGTGTAATCGACATAACAAAACCTCAATGTTAACGTTCTATTTTATTTCGCTTCGCGTTTGCTTTTGTAATCCGCAATAGCGGCTTTAATCGCGTCTTCCGCCAGAATAGAGCAGTGAATTTTCACCGGCGGCAGCTCCAGTTCGTCTGCAATGTCGGTGTTTTTAATCGCCTGCGCTTCGTCCAGGGATTTCCCTTTCACCCACTCCGTTACCAGAGAACTGGAGGCGATAGCGGAACCGCAGCCGTAAGTCTTGAAGCGCGCGTCTTCAATGATACCTTCATCGTTAACTTTAATCTGCAACTTCATGACGTCGCCGCAAGCCGGAGCGCCAACCATGCCGCTTCCCACGTTATCGTCGTTGTTGTCAAACGACCCTACGTTACGCGGGTTCTCATAGTGATCGATTACTTTTTCGCTGTAAGCCATTATAAATTCTCCTGATTCCGATACCGATTAATGATGTGCCCATTCGATGCTGTTCAGATCCACACCCTGCTTGTACATTTCCCACAGTGGAGAAAGGTCACGCAGACGGCCAATGGATTTACGAACCAGATCAATGGTGTAGTCGATCTCTTCTTCAGTGGTAAAACGACCTAAAGAGAAACGGATAGAGCTATGCGCCAGCTCGTCATTCATGCCCAACGCGCGCAGCACGTAGGACGGTTCCAGACTGGCGGAGGTACAGGCGGAACCGGAAGAAACCGCCAGGTCTTTCAGCGCCATAATCAGCGACTCGCCTTCAACGTAGTTAAAGCTCACGTTGAGAATGTTTGGCGCGCCCTGCTCAAGGTCGCCGTTCAGGTAAACTTCTTCAATATCTTTGATGCCGTTCCACAGACGGTTACGCAGACCGCGCAGACGGGCCATTTCGGTCTCCATCTCTTCTTTCGCGATACGGTAAGCTTCGCCCATGCCGACGATCTGGTGGACAGGCAGAGTACCAGAGCGCATACCGCGCTCGTGCCCGCCGCCATGCATCTGCGCTTCAATGCGAATACGCGGCTTACGACGCACATACAGCGCGCCAATGCCTTTCGGACCATAAATTTTATGACCGGAGAAGGACATCAGATCCACTTTCAGTTGGCTCAGGTCGATAGGCAGTTTGCCCACGCTCTGGGTGGCGTCAACGTGGTAGATGATACCGCGCGCGCGGCACATTTCGCCGATGGTCGCGATATCCTGCACCACGCCGATTTCGTTGTTCACGTGCATGATGGAAACCAGAATGGTGTCGTCACGCATCGCTGCTTCGAGCTCGTTGAGATCGATGATGCCGTTGCGCTGGGGCGCAAGGTAGGTCACTTCAAACCCTTCGCGCTCAAGCTGACGGCAGGTGTCCAGCACCGCTTTGTGCTCGGTCTTGCTGGTGATGATGTGCTTGCCTTTTTTCTGATAAAAGTTGGCAGCGCCTTTGATCGCCAGGTTATCAGACTCCGTCGCCCCTGAGGTAAAGACGATTTCACGCGGGTCGGCACCGACCAGCTCAGCAATCTGGTTGCGGGCGATATCGACGGCTTCTTCAGCCTGCCAGCCGAAACGGTGTGAACGAGACGCCGGGTTCCCAAAGGTTCCGTCCAGGGTCAGAAACTGCATCATTTTCTCGGCAACACGCGGGTCCACCGGCGTGGTTGCGGAGTAGTCGAGATAAATCGGTAATTTCATTGCTCTTAAACTCCGTACATCACTCAATGCAAGGAATCAGGCAACCGGCTGGATGTACGACCGTGTTGACGGGACGTCCGCGTCCCGGCCTGATTCTGAATTCTTTTTTACGCTTCATCCTTCAGACGACCGCGGCATTCACCGCATGAGGCCGCCAGAAGAGATGGCGTAATATTTTAATTAAGCGCGTAATTTAACGTCGATAGCGTCCTGCGCACGACCACTGGCGCGCGGCGCGTCATGCGTGTGCTGGCGACCAGACACATCCAGAACTTCCTGGTTATTCACCAGCTCGCCTAAGGTAATATTGTTGAGAAAACCGGTCAGGCGATCGCTTAAATCACGCCACAGCGCATGGGTCAGGCATTTATCGCCGCCCTGGCAGCCGCCTTTGCCCTGGCAACGGGTCGCGTCAACGGATTCATCAACCGCGCTGATCACTTCGCCGACCGCGATACTGCCAGCATCTTTACCCAGCAGATAACCGCCGCCTGGCCCGCGTACGCTGGAAACCAGACCGTTTTTACGTAAACGGGAAAATAGCTGTTCCAGATAAGAAAGGGAAATCCCCTGACGTTCAGAAATATCAGCCAACGGTACCGGGCCCGCTTCGGAGTTGAGCGCAACGTCTAACATTGCGGTCACGGCATAACGCCCTTTAGATGTCAGTCTCATGTCTTACTTAACCTCAAACTCGCCCCTGCCCGGGGTTTTTTATTGTAAAATGGGGGTATTGCATAGCAGGGACAAGTCTGACATTCCCGAGTAATTTGGTCAACTATTTACTTGAGTAAATTAGTCAGGTATTTAGCGTTCCGTGCGGTATTGACGCGGTTACTTGCCTTTATTCTGCTGCTCAATAGACGCCAGAATCCCACGCAGAATATTCAACTCCTGGCTTTCCGGGCGGGCGCGGGTAAACAGACGGCGCAATTTATTCATCACCTGCCCCGGATGGTTTTCGCGAATAAAGCCAGTGGAGAGCAACGTCTGCTCCAGATGGCCGTAGAAACGTTCAAGATCGTCCACCAGCGGATACGGCGTCTCTTCATGATCTGCCGCGTCGCCGTTTTCCTGCGTTGCCAGCCAGGCCATACGGACTTCATACGCGATGACCTGTACCGCCATCGCCAGATTCAACGAGCTATACTCCGGGTTAGCGGCAATCGCGACGTGATAATGGCATTTTTGCAATTCATCGTTAGTCAGCCCGACACGCTCACGACCAAAAACCAGCGCAACCGGCGTATTTGCCGCTTCCGCCACGCTTTTTAAGCCGCACTCGCGCGGATCAAGCATCGGCCACGGCAGAGTGCGGGAGCGGGCGCTGGTGCCGACCACCAGGCTACAGCCAGCCAACGCTTCATCCAGCGTATCGACGATCTGCGCATTACCGATCACATCGCTGGCGCCTGCCGCCAGGGCGATGGCCTGGGAGTCCGGTTTCACCAACGGGTTTACCAGCCACAGGTTGGTTAAGCCCATGGTTTTCATAGCGCGAGCCACAGAGCCCATATTGCCGGTGTGGGAGGTTTCCACCAGCACAATTCGAATGTTTTGCAGCATTGTCTTTCTTCAGCTAAAGATTATTCTGACATCTTACCATAAAACCAAGACAGATTCCGATCTCGCTGCTATACTCTGCGCCGTTTTCCCGTTCTTTAACATCCAGTGAGAGAGACCGATGCATCCGATGCTGACCATCGCCGTGCGCGCAGCGCGCAAGGCGGGTAATGTAATTGCCAAAAACTATGAAACTCCGGACGCTGTAGAAGCGAGCCAAAAAGGCAGTAACGATTTTGTGACCAATGTAGATAAGGCCGCTGAAGCGGTAATTATCGACACCATTCGCAAATCTTACCCGCAACACACTATTATCACCGAAGAAAGCGGTGAGCTCGTTGGCACAGATCAGGATGTTCAATGGGTTATCGATCCGCTGGATGGCACCACCAACTTCATCAAACGTCTGCCACACTTCTCTGTTTCCATTGCTGTACGCATTAAAGGCCGTACTGAAGTGGCTGTCGTTTACGATCCGATGCGTAACGAACTGTTCACCGCCACCCGCGGTCAGGGTGCGCAACTGAACGGCTACCGTCTGCGCGGCAGTACCGCTCGCGATCTGGACGGCACTATCCTCGCTACCGGCTTCCCGTTCAAAGCCAAACAATACGCGACCACCTACATTAATATTATCGGCAAGCTGTTCACCGAATGCGCCGATTTCCGCCGCACCGGTTCCGCCGCGCTGGATCTGGCCTATGTGGCTGCAGGTCGTGTCGATGGTTTCTTTGAAATTGGCCTTCGTCCGTGGGATTTCGCCGCGGGCGAACTGCTGGTTCGTGAAGCGGGCGGTATCGTCAGCGATTTCACCGGCGGTCATAACTACATGATGACCGGTAATATCGTGGCGGGGAATCCGCGCGTCGTTAAAGCCATGCTGGCGAATATGCGCGACGAACTGAGCGATGCGCTGAAGCGCTAAGTCTCTTCGGCGGGTGGGGCCACTCATCCGCCGTGCCTTTTCAAGCGTTTTTCCTAAACACAGCCTCATCGCTTTACTTGCCTGCATGTTTTTGTACGATCGCTCCCTGCTCCGCTATTGGCATAAAGCGGCAAGGAAGCGAACATGACCCTTCAACATACCCGACGCATCGTCAAATCCCTTTTTATTCTGTTTATCATTGTGGTCTGTATTTACCTGCTACCCCGCGTAGCGATCAATGCCTTTTATTACCCGGACAATAAAGTCTATGGGCCAACCCCTGCCGAAGCTGAATCCATTACCTTTACCGCCAAAGATGGCACACATCTGCACGGCTGGTTTATTCCTTCTGCTTTCGGCAGGCCGGAAAACGCCGTCGCGACGGTGATTCATGTCCATGGAAACGCCGGAAATATGTCGGCGCACTGGCCGTTAGTCAGTTGGCTGCCAGAACGCAACGTAAACCTGTTTATGTTTGATTACCGTGGTTTTGGCGAATCGGAGGGCACCCCATCACAAGAGGGGCTACTGGACGATACGAAAAGCGCGATAGATTATGTGCGGCATCGCGACGACATTAACCCCGAGCGCCTGGTACTGCTGGGGCAGAGCCTGGGCGGCAATAATGTACTGGCCGCCGTAGGCCACTGCGTAGGCTGCGCAAATATGCGCTACGCCGACCAGGCGGGCATACGTGCGATTATTCTCGACTCAACGTTTTTATCCTATTCCTCCATCGCCAACCAGATGATCCCGGGCAGCGGCTATTTGCTTGATGACCGCTATAGCGCGGATCGTAATATCGCCAGCGTTAGCCCCATTCCGGTATTGATTCTTCATGGCACGGCAGACCATGTTATTCCCTGGCAGGACAGTGAGAAATTGTATGCCCTCGCCCGGGAGCCCAAACAAAAAATCTTCATTCCTGACGGCGATCACATTGATGCTTTTTCCGGACGTTATGCAAACCTTTACCGTGATGCAATGATTAAATTTATTCAGACCGCGCTATCCGCTAAATAGCGCGACGCTGTATATATGCATATTTTATGATTAAGAATATATTTATTATACCGATAGTAAAAACCATTTTTTCCCGTTAGCGAAGGCGGTGGATTAGCGCTAGCGTAACAGTAATATTCAACTGATTTTTATAACAATTTATTTTCATTTGTTTTTCCTGAATATTACTGTGGAGTATGTGATGGCTATCAAAATTACGCCTGACGAGTTTAGTCTGCTTATCCAGCGATTAAACAAAAAATGGCGCGTGTTTGCCCCGTCCGCAGAGTTTCGCGGCGGACGTTTTTCCGACACTGACAACATTATTTATCAACGGATTAGCGGCTGGCGCGATCTCATCTGGCACGAGAAATCGCACATGTCGCCGAATACCATTATTGCCCCTATCACCGAAACGCTCTTTTATTTCGATAAAGACACCATTCAAATTGCCGAGACAGACACTTCCCCGATAATCATCTTTGCCCGCGCCTGCGACATTAACGCCATGTCGCGGCTGGATTATATGTATTTATCAAATGGGAATAATTCCGATTACAGTTATCAACTGCTACGGGAGCATATTCGTTTCGTCCTTATTGAGTGTGAAGAAAGCTTCGAAAATTGTTTCTGCGTCTCAATGGGTACCAATAAAACTGACTGTTATAGCGCCGCCATGCGTTTTAGCGATGAGGGCGCGCTTGTCAGCATCCGCGATCCCTTTATCGAGGCGGCGATACAAGGGCTGGGGCAGGAGGCTGACTATACCCCCTCTTTCGTCAGCGAAAACCGGGAAACCGTCGTCACGCCGGACAGCGTTTGCCACGATCCGCAAAAAATTCGCGACATTCTCACCCGCCATCCGCTATGGGACGCCTACGACAGCCGCTGCATCAGTTGTGGCCGCTGCACTACCGGGTGCCCAACCTGTACCTGCTATAGCGTCTTTGACGTCGCCTATGATGAAAATCAGCAGCGCGGCGAACGCCGCCGCCAGTGGGCAAGCTGCATGGTGCCGGGCTTTAGCGACATGGCCGGCGGTCATGGTTTTCGCGAAAAACCCGGCGAGCGTCTGCGCTACCGCGCCCTGCATAAGGTCAATGACTACAAAGCGCGCAACGGCATTGAACATATGTGCGTCGGCTGCGGCCGCTGCGACGATCGCTGCCCGCAATACATCAAATTTTCTTTGATTATCAACAAAATGACTGCTGCCGTTCGGCAGGCGCTGGCAGAGGAGGCATAACGCATGTCACATTGTTCCTGTCATGATAAACCGCAGCACAGTTTGCTGCCTGCGGCGTACCGCATCCTCAGTATTACTCGCCACACGCCGCTGGAGTGGAATTTCCGCGTGGCCGTCGATTTTCCCGCGCACTGGGGGCAATTTGTTGAGGTGTCGCTGCCGCGCGTCGGCGAAGCGCCCATCTCCGTTTCCGACTACGGCGACGGCTGGATAGATCTGCTGATTCGTAATGTCGGAAAAGTGACCAGCGCCCTCTTTACGCTGAAAGAAGGCGACAACGTGTGGCTACGCGGCTGCTATGGCAATGGCTATCCGGTCGATACGCTGCGCCATAAACCCTTACTGGTTGTCGCAGGCGGCACGGGCGTCGCGCCGGTGAAAGGCTTAATGCGCTATTTCGTTGAGAATCCCCAGGAAATTGGTCAGCTGGATATGATTCTCGGCTATAAAAATCGCGATTGCGTGCTGTACAAAGAAGAAATGGCGACGTGGCACGGCAAACATAATCTGGTGCTCACGCTGGATGAAGGCGAGGCTGATGACCGTTACCAGATTGGTCGGGTGACCGATCGGCTTGCCGACATGACGCTTAGCGATATCGACACCATGCAGGCCATCGTCGTTGGGCCGCCAATAATGATTACCTTTACCGTAAAAATGCTGCTGCAAAAAGGGCTCAAGCCGGAGCAAATCTGGGTGGACTACGAACGCCGGATGGCCTGCTCCGTAGGGAAGTGCGGCCACTGCCGTATGGGCGAAGTGTATGTCTGCACCGACGGCCCGATATTTAACTACGCCGTCGCGCAACGTTTTGCCGATTAAGGAGAACATCATGAGCATTGATATTGATATCATTAAAGCCCGTGCGAAAAACGAATATCGCCTGTCAAAAGTGCGCGGCGAAGCCATGATCAGCGTCCGCATTCCCGGCGGTATTTTGCCCGCGCATTTGCTAACGGTGGCGCGTGACATCGCCGAAACCTGGGGCAACGGACAAATTCACCTCACTACCCGCCAGAAGCTGGCGATGCCGGGTATCCGTTACGAAGATATCGACAACGTGAACGCTGCACTGGAGCCGTTTCTTCGCGAGATTGAAATAGAACTGTGCGACGTCCAGGTTGAGGATACCAAAGCGGGCTATCTCGCTATTGGCGGGCGAAATATTGTCGCCTGTCAGGGGAACCGCATTTGCCAGAAAGCCAACACTGACACGACCGGTCTGTCCCGTCGTCTTGAAAAACTGGTCTATCCCAGCCCTTATCATCTCAAAACGGTCATCGTTGGCTGCCCGAATGATTGCGCGAAGGCGTCAATGGCCGATCTGGGAATTATTGGCGTGGCGAAAATGCGCTTCACTGCCGATCGCTGTATCGGTTGCGGCGCCTGCGTGAAGGCCTGTAGTCACCACGCGGTAGGCTGCCTGGCGCTGAAGAACGGCAAAGCGGTCAAAGAAGAGTCCGCCTGTATCGGCTGCGGCGAGTGCGTGCTGGCCTGCCCGACGCTGGCCTGGCAACGTAAGCCGGATCAGCTCTGGCAAGTCCGTCTGGGCGGACGCACCAGTAAAAAGACGCCGCGCGTCGGCAAGCTCTTCCTCAACTGGGTGACTGAAGATGTGATAAAGCAGGTGATCGTTAACCTGTATGAATTTGAAAAAGAGATGCTCGGCGGAAAACCGATCTATCTCCATATGGGCCATCTGATCGACAAAGGCGGCTACCTGCGTTTTAAAGAACGGGTACTGCGCGGCGTTCAGCTCAATCCGGAAGCGATGGTCGCCGAACGCATTTACTGGGCCGAAGACGAATCCGTCGCGCGGATGCATCTCAAACCCGCCGGGCACTAATCAACCACGCCATGGCCGCAGCCCGCCCACAGGCTGCGGCACGCTAAACCACATGACCAGCGCCGCGACAAGCAGTATGACCCCTCCGGCCAGCGCCAGCGTTGACCAGCCTACCTGCCGCCATAACGCCGGCGCTTTGTTTCCACTGAGTTTCACCGCCAGAGCACGAAAAGTGTGTACCAGCAGCGCCAGCGAGGTAATCGTTAGCGAGGTTCCCGCCGCCATCGCCAGTACCGACGCCATTCCCCAGCTAAAAACGCCAATCACTTTACTGAATAACAGCACCATTATCGCGCCGGAACAGGGCCGCATCCCCATAGACAGTACGATCATGAGTCGCGCGCGCCAGTCATCGCCGCTATGCAATTGTTCCTGCGTCGGTAGATGCTGATGTCCGCAGCCGCATTTTTCATGGTGAACATGGCGCGGCGTAAAAGCGATAAAGACAGGTTTACGTAGCAGCGCGCGTAACCTTTTTATGGCCCGCCAGCACAGCAAGATGCCCAGCCCGCCAACTAACGCATAGCTCCCCTTTTCCAGCCAGAAGCCGCTCAGATGGAGCTGCCTGGCCGGAAGTTGCAATACGGTCAGCACGCCCACCACCAACCCGATAGCCACAAGCCCCTGTAATAACGCGGCGGCGAGGGTTAACACGATACTTGATTTCAGCTTCGAAGGATGCGTCACCAGCCATGTCGCGATCACCACTTTGCCGTGTCCCGGCCCCAGCGCATGAAGCACGCCATACATAAAACTCAGCAGAAGCAACGATCCGCCCGCCCGCTCAGGATGCGTCGCCACCGCGTTAAGCAGCGCGCTCAACTGCTGATTTACGTCCCGCTGCCAAAGAGCGCTTTTCAACATCACCTGCGGCCAGGCCTGCCATATCCACAGACCGCCAACCAGCATCAGCAGCAGGAATAACGCCAATGGCCACAGCGAGAGCCAGCGCCGCCCCGGAGCGCGTTGAGAAAAAATTACTGACATTGCAAGGTCACCGTTTGGGCAAACTGTTTACCTAAATCCATATCCTCCGGCGGCGCGTCCTCTTTATCCAGCGACTGGGCGAAACGTAGTGTCTCTTCGCCGGGCGCAGGAGTATAAACCTGAATCTGACACTTTTCGCGCAGCGGTTCCGGCATCGTGATATCGCTGTCCTGGTCATAATGCATATCAACATAATAAGAGGGATCAAACGTTGAAAAGGTATAAGTCTGACCGCTTAACGGCTGCGGTTCAGCCAGCGGCAGCGTAAAGGTCAATACCGCCTGATGCGCGTCACGCGTCATACCGTATTCTGTCGGCCTGTTTTTAAACTTCACTTTCGCGCCATTGCGCCACACTTCTGTAAAGTAGTGCTGCCCAAGTACGTTAGCCATCACTTCCGCCGCCAACTTTTTCCATATTTCTGACCCCGGCGCCGCGTTTCCGGCGTCATACAGCAGATCTGCGGACGTCAGCGCGTCCATTGTCCAGCGCATTTTTAACGCCACAAATTGCTCATTTTCACTGACCACCTGCGTTTGCAGACGGATGAAGCTGTGCGGATGCGCCGCCGCCACGAAAGATAAAACGGCGAGAAATAGTGTTAAGGCGCTGCGTTTCACTGACTTCATCTGTTCCTCGCGATAAAAATTCTGTGACGCTCCTCAGCATTCCAGGCCTAAAAGCACGCTTATCACGTTTTTCACACGCAAACTTTAGCTATCCTTACCAGACAAACTAACGGGAGACCTGACAGATGATGCCGACAATTGCCCCACCATCTGTACTTTCCGCTCCCCAGCGCCGCTGTCAGGTATTGCTGACGCTTTTCCAGCCGGAGCCAATTGCCACGGTGGAAATCTTCAGCGCGCTTAATGGCGTTGATGATGATACTGCCCGTGAGGATATCACTGAGACAAGCCTGGAGATCCAGCGCTATCATCGCCTTGCCATCACAACATGCCAGAACGGTTGCTATCGGATCGAAGGTACAGCACTCGATCAGCGCCTTTGCCTTTTACACTGGCTCAGGCGCGGCCTGCGTTTATGCCCGACCTTCGTCACGCAACAGTTTACCCCGGCCTTAAAAAACGCGCTAAAGCAGCGCGGTATCGCGCGTCCGCTGTATGACGATATTAATCTGCACGCGCTCATCAATCTGTGCGCCCGCCGGTTGCAAAAACCATTTGAACATCGCGACGTGCAGTTCCTGCGTCTCTTTTTACAGTATTGTCTGCTACAACACCATGCCGGCATCACCCCGGAATTCAACCCTGTGCAGCAGATTTGGGCGCAGTCGTGCGCGGAATATCCACTCGCCCAGGAAATTGGTCGTCACTGGCAGCGCCACGTGATGCAGGCCGCACCGCTCAATGAAGCGCTGTTTATGGCGTTACTGTTTTCAATGATTCGCCTCCCCGACCCGATTCGCGACACGCATCAACGGGCGCAGCAACTGCGGCTGGAGGTGGCGCGGCTGGTGCTGCGCTTTCGAGAAAAAGGGAACGTACGCTTCAGCGACGAACAAGGGCTTAACGATCAGTTGTATGTCCATCTCGCCCAGGCGCTGAACCGAAGTTTATTCACGATTGGCATCGATAATACGCTTCCGGAAGAGTTCAACCGTCTTTATCCACGTCTGGTTCGCACCACACGTGAGGCGCTCGCCGGGTTTGAAGCCGAATATGGTATCCACTTTTCCGAGGAAGAGACGGGGCTGGTGGCAGTGATTTTCGGCGCCTGGCTAATGCAGGATAACGATTTGCATGAGAGACAGATCGTATTGTTAGCGGATAAAAATGATGCGCTGGAGACGCATATTGAGCAGCAACTGCGTGAACTGACCCTGTTGCCGCTGAATATCAGACGGATATCGCTCCAGGCGTTTCAAAAAGAGGGATGCCCGCGCGGCGTAGCGCTGATTGTTACCCCTTACGCCACGCCGCTACCGCTCTTCTCACCGCCATTAATTCATGCGGATCGCGCCCTCACAGAGCACCAACAGCAGCAGATCCGCAAGATCCTGGAATCATGACGCGGCAACCACTTTGGGCCGAAGGAAGATAGCGGGCAATGCCACCAGCGCCATAATCCAGAACACGCCGCCGCCCAGATGTTGATACAGAAAACCGGCAAATACCGTCATAATCGCGATACTGCCGCCCATCGCCACAGCGGAATAGACGGCCTGCAAACGAATCACCTCGCTTCCCTGACGCGCAGCGATATAGCGCATGGCGGCCAGATGGCAAACGGTAAACGTGCCACAGTGCAGGATTTGTATCACAATCAGCCACGGCAGCGCCGTACTCCAGCCCATCAGTCCCCAGCGTACCACGCCGCACACAGCAGAAAGCAACAGCAAGTCGCGGGCGCTAAACCGGCGGAATAGCTTTTTACTCAGGGCGAAAATGATCACTTCCGCCACCACGCCCAACGACCATAAATAGCCGACCGCCGATGCTGAATAGCCAGCCCCCTGCCAGTAGATGGCGCTAAAACCATAGTAGGCGGCGTGCGCCCCTTGCAGCAAACAGACGCAGGCGAGAAAACGCCAACTTTGTGCCACCAGCGTACGCCAGGCGGGCCAGCCTGCGCTCTCCTGCTGACGGCTTTCCCCTTGCGGCGGCACGCTGGGACGTAACAACATACCCAGCAACATCGAGGCGACGCCGAGCGTCAGTAGCGCCAGAATCGCCTGGTAATCGTATAAACTCACCAGCTTACCGGTCAGCGCCGACCCTATCACGAAGGCGATGGACCCCCACAGCCGCACCCGACCATAGTCCAGGGTAATTTGCTTTTGCCAGGTATTGGCCAGCGCATCGGTCAGCGGCACCAGTGGCGAAAAGAAGAGGTTAAACCCAACCATCACCACCATTAGCCACGCGACATGCGTTCCTGCCCAAAATGCCAGCGCAAATACCAGCGTCAGCAATGCCAGTACGCGCAGCGCGGAGATCAACCGCGAAGGATCGCTTACGCGAGGCGCAATGAGCAGACTACCGAGAAAACGCGCGACCAGACCCACGCCCAGCAGAAGACCGATGGTTTCCGGCGTTAGCCCAAGACCTTTGAGCCAGACGCTCCAGAAGGGCAGAAAAATACCGTAACTAAAGAAGTAGGTGAAATAACTGAGCGCCAGCCAGCGCGTGGAATGCAATGCCATGATTCCCTCCCGTTTGGAGGCGATAGTCTGGCGGTAAACGGTTGCGCTGGCAAGGGTAACATAAGATTAACAAGCGGAGGGAGAAGTTCAAACGGCAACGCCGCCGGATAATGACTTCCGGCGGCGTCACGTTATGGCGCATAAGTAATGCCCGACAGACGCAACGCCATCGGGACATTTACACAACACAAACGCTTACGCGTAAACCGGGAAGCGGGCGCAGATATCCAGTACTTTCGCTTTCACGCGTTCAATGGTGGCTTCATCATTGATGTTGTCCAGCACGTCACACATCCAGCCAGCCAGCTCTTTCACTTCCGCTTCTTTGAAGCCGCGACGAGTAACCGCCGGAGAACCAATACGGATACCGGAAGTCACGAACGGGCTCTTAGGATCGTTCGGCACGCTGTTTTTGTTCACGGTGATGTTAGCACGGCCCAGCGCGGCGTCAGCTTCTTTACCGGTCAGGTTTTTATCCACCAGGTCCAGCAGGAACAGGTGGTTTTCAGTGCCGCCAGACACCACTTTGTAGCCGCGGTTCAGGAACACTTCCACCATCGCTTTGGCGTTTTTCGCCACCTGCTGCTGGTAAACTTTGAATTCCGGCTCCATCGCTTCTTTCAGCGCCACCGCTTTACCCGCGATCACGTGCATCAGCGGGCCGCCCTGTGCGCTTGGGAAGACGGCGGAGTTCAGTTTTTTGTACAGCTCTTCGTCGCCGCCTTTCGCCAGGATCAGGCCGCCGCGCGGACCCGCCAGGGTTTTGTGGGTGGTGGTGGTGACAACGTGAGCGTGCGGAACCGGGTTCGGGTAAACGCCTGCGGCAATCAGGCCCGCCACGTGCGCCATGTCGACAAACAGGTATGCGCCGATGCTGTCAGCGATTTCACGCATTTTTGCCCAGTCAACCACGCCGGAGTAGGCAGAGAAGCCACCGATAATCATCTTCGGCTTGTGCTCTTTGGCCAGCTTCGCCATCTCGTCATAGTCAATTTTACCGGACTCATCGATACCGTAAGGTACGATGTTGTACAGTTTACCGGAGAAGTTAACCGGGGAGCCGTGAGTCAGGTGGCCGCCCTGCGCCAGGTTCATACCCAGAACGGTATCGCCCGGCTGCAGCAGCGCGGTGTAAACAGCGAAGTTAGCCTGAGAACCGGAGTGCGGCTGCACGTTAGCGTAGTCGGCGCCGAACAGTTCTTTCGCGCGGTCGATAGCCAGCTGCTCAACGACATCAACGTATTCGCAACCGCCGTAGTAGCGCTTGCCCGGATATCCTTCAGCGTATTTGTTGGTCAGCTGAGACCCCTGCGCCTGCATCACGCGCGGGCTGGTGTAGTTTTCGGAGGCGATCAGTTCGATGTGCTCTTCCTGACGTACTTTTTCCTGCTCCATAGCCTGCCACAATTCGGCATCATAATCGGCAATGTTCATTTCACGCTTTAACATCCGCATCTCCTGACTCAGCTAACAATAAAATTTGTGCCTGAAAAGGCAGTCCGTGGGACTTCGGCCAACAGTATAACCGAATCATTCTTCGATAACAGGTCTTGACAAAGGTTTTTACGCAAACGATTACCTGTGCGTCAGATAAGGGTTTCCTGAACGAGAGCCTGACGAATTTCAACGGATTTCTTTTCAGCTTTGTGATGCAGATTTTTCACGTTGTTACCTCCATAACGTAAAGCAGAGAAGATCCATTTACAATGCAAGGGTATTTTTATAAGATGCATTTGATATACATCATTAGATTTTCACATAAAGGAAGCACGTATGCTTGACGCACAAACCATCGCTACAGTAAAGGCCACCATTCCCTTGCTGGTTGAAACAGGACCGAAACTGACCGCCCACTTCTACGACCGTATGTTTACGCATAATCCGGAGCTCAAAGAAATCTTCAATATGAGCAACCAGCGTAACGGCGATCAGCGCGAAGCCCTGTTTAATGCTATCGCGGCCTACGCCAGCAATATCGAAAATTTACCGGCGTTGCTGCCGGCGGTAGAAAAAATCGCGCAGAAGCACACCAGCTTCCAGATTAAGCCGGAGCAGTACAACATCGTCGGGACGCATCTGCTGGCGACGCTGGACGAAATGTTCAACCCGGGCCAGGAAGTGCTGGACGCGTGGGGCAAAGCCTATGGCGTACTGGCTAACGTCTTTATTCATCGGGAAGCCGAGATTTATCACGAGAACGCCAGCAAAGACGGCGGCTGGGAAGGCACGCGCCCCTTCCGCATCGTTGCGAAAACCCCGCGTAGCGCACTGATCACCAGCTTTGAGTTTGAACCAGTCGACGGCGGTACGGTGGCGGAATACCGTCCCGGGCAGTATCTGGGTGTCTGGCTGAAGCCGGAAGGTTTTGCGCATCAGGAGATCCGCCAATATTCACTGACCCGTAAACCCGATGGCAAAGGGTACCGTATTGCCGTGAAGCGTGAAGACGGCGGCCAGGTATCAAACTGGTTACACCATCACGCCAGCGTGGGCGATGTGGTGCATCTGGCTGCGCCGGCAGGTGACTTCTTTATGAATGTCGCCGCTGATACCCCCGTTTCGCTGATTTCCGCTGGCGTCGGCCAGACGCCGATGTTGGCGATGCTCGATACGCTGGCGAAAGAACAGCATACCGCGCAGGTGAACTGGTTCCACGCGGCGGAAAACGGCGACGTTCATGCATTTGCCGACGAAGTGAGCGAGCTGGGCCGTACACTGCCGCGTTTCACTGCCCATACCTGGTACCGCGAACCGACCGAGGCCGATCGCGCCCAACGCCTCTTCGACAGCGAAGGGCTGATGGATTTAAGCCAACTGGAAGCCGCAATCAGCGATCCGGCAATGCAGTTCTATCTTTGCGGCCCGGTAGGCTTTATGCAGTTTGCCGCAAAACAACTGGTTTCACTTGGCGTGAATAACGAAAACATTCATTACGAATGCTTCGGCCCGCATAAAGTACTGTAATTGCAAGAAATCCTCTGAAAAAACGGGCGTTATCGTTAAGGCGAACGCCCGTTTTCCTCCCCGTTCCCCTGCTTATTGCGCTGCTTTTTATGCCTTTCTTTTACAAAAAAGGGGAATAAAAAAAGTCTGTGCAAATCGTGTTATTATTAACGTTTGACTTAGCTCGTTAGGGCATCTTTTTATGCAGCAACCTGTTGTACGCATTGGAGAGTGGCTGGTTACACCTTCTGTTAATCAGATCAGTCGTCAGGGACGCCAGATTACTCTTGAACCACGGCTGATCGATCTTCTGATGTATTTTGCGCATCACCCGGATGAAGTGTTAAGCCGGGATAACATTATTGATCATGTCTGGATGCGCACCATCGTGACCAACCATGTTGTCACCCAAAGCATTTCTGAACTACGCAAATCATTAAGAGATGGCGGAGACAGCAATGCTGAATACATCGTTACCGTACCTAAACGCGGCTATAAGCTGACGGCGCCGGTTATCTGGTGCGAAGAAAATAGCGATGAGATCGATAATTCATCAACGTCGCCGCCGCCGATCGCAGCGACGAATGCAGAACCGACAGAGGGGGTTACTGCCGCTACGCCTGTGCCGCCCGCCTCTTTGCAAACGCCGACTAAAAAGGCGAAAAAGCCGCGTATCGCCGCTTTCTGGACGTGGGTGATGTTCCTGCTCTCGCTGGCGACGCTGGTGGTGTTTATCGTGATGTCGGTGGTAGATCATAATGCCGCGGTAACAAAAACGCGGTTATTACTTAACCCACGAGATATAGATGTTCGTTTTGAAGGCGGCAATTCCTGTAATAACTGGGTCTCGCAGGAGTCCTACGCCATCGGTCTGGGCGGCTTAATCACCGACCTGCTGAACACCTACTCGACCTTTATGGTGCACGATAAAACCAATTACCGGGTCAATGAGCCAAGCAGCTCCGGTAAGACGTTAACCATTCAGTTTGTCAATCAGCGCCACTATCGGGCGCAGCAGTGCTTTATGTCTGTAGTGCTCATTGATAACGCCGATGGTTCAACCATGCTGGATAAGCGTTATTTCGTCACCAATACTAACCAGTTGTCCATCCAGGATGATCTGTTTAATAGCCTGTCTTTCGTTTTAACACAGCCCTGGCCTGATCGTATGCGAGAACAACTGGCCCTGTTCAGAACGCCGCAAAATACCGCGCTGATGCGTTTTTATGAGGCGCGCCAGCTTATTCTGAGCGGCGATGCGCAGGCGCTAAGTAAAGCCAGCGATATTCTGAATGGCATTATTAAGGAAACGCCTGATTTCAACTATGCCTATGAATATAAAGTGCTGGTAGATGTATTACGGCAATCACAACAGCCGTTTGATAAAGAACAAGTGGCCGCACTGAACGAAGAGTTTAAAAAAATAGATCAAATTCCGGGCGTTGAGAAAACGTCTGTTTATTATAAAATCAAGACCGTCGATCTTTTAGGCAAAGGTGATATCGATGCAGCGTATGAGGAAATCAATAAAAGCATCGAACTTGAAATGTCGTGGTTTAACTATGTCCTGTTGGGGAAAGTTTACGAAATGAAAGGTGAGAATCGTCTGGCCGCTGATGCCTATCTGACCGCCTTTAATTTACGTCCAGGTGAAAACACGCTGTACTGGATCGAGAACGGCGTATTTCAGACATCCGTTCAGAAAATTGTCCCTTATCTGAATAGTTTTCTGGCAGAAGATTAAATTTAACGCTGAACCATGACAAATAAAAGCGAAAAGATATTAAATTTTTCGCTTTTATTTTGTGAAAAACATGTTGCCAAAAATAACCTATGTTAATTTTGGCAACATATTCACTGCAAAGAAATGTAAATATAACTCTTTGTAATTAAACGATGTTTATCCTTTCATGATATTTTTCATGATATTTATATGTTAATTCAAAAAAATCAATCTATCAGTTTTTTCATGTTTGTGTTTATTTCACTTTTTCTTTAGGACTTATCTCAACCCATTCGTTAATCTTGTCGACAGTTGAACGGGCACGCAGCATATATGAAGCATAAGCCCGGTTCTTAAAAATACAGCTCAGGAGAAATGAACATGAGTTCTGTCAAAAAGATCGGGCTATTTGCCTGTACTGGCGTCGTTGCCGGTAATATGATGGGGAGCGGGATTGCATTATTACCCGCCAACCTTGCCAGTATTGGTGGCATTGCCATCTGGGGCTGGGTAATTTCTATTATTGGGGCAATGTCGCTGGCTTATGTTTATGCGAGGCTGGCAACCAAAAACCCTCAACAGGGTGGCCCTATCGCTTATGCTGGAGAAATATCTCCGGCGTTTGGTTTCCAGACCGGCGTTCTTTATTATCACGCAAACTGGATTGGTAACTTAGCCATCGGTATTACCGCTGTTTCTTATCTTTCTACGTTCTTCCCGGCATTAAATAATCCAATACCGGCAGGTATTGCCTGTATTGCTATCGTCTGGCTGTTCACCTTTATTAATATGCTGGGCGGGGCCTGGGTCAGCCGCTTGACAACGATTGGCCTATTCCTGGTGCTGATCCCGGTAGTCTTGACCGCAGTCGCCGGCTGGCATTGGTTCGATATCGCGACCTATCACGCGAACTGGAACACGTCCACGACAACCGACTCTCACGCCATTGTTAAAAGTATTCTGCTCTGCCTGTGGGCGTTCGTTGGCGTTGAGTCTGCCGCCGTCAGCACCGGCATGGTGAAAAACCCGAAACGCACCGTACCGCTGGCAACCATGCTGGGTACCGCGCTGGCAGGCATCATCTACATCGCCGCGACTCAGGTTATCGCCGGGATGTTCCCAGCTTCCGTTATGGCCTCTTCCGGCGCGCCGTTCGCTATCAGTACCTCCACGATTCTGGGTGGCTGGGCTGCGCCGCTGGTTTCCGCCTTTACCGCTTTCGCCTGCCTGACGTCTCTGGGCTCCTGGATGATGCTGGTCGGCCAGGCTGGGGTTCGCGCCGCCAACGACGGCAACTTCCCGAAAATTTACGGTGAAATGGATAAAAACGGTATTCCGAAAAAAGGTCTGCTGTTGGCTGCGGTGAAAATGACGGCGCTGATGATTCTGATCACCATCATGAACTCCAGCGGCGGTAAAGCGTCCGACCTGTTCGGCGAACTGACCGGGATTGCCGTACTGCTTACCATGCTGCCGTACTTCTACTCCTGTGTTGACCTGATTCGCTTCGAAGGGTTCAACATCCGTAACTCGGTAAGCCTGATTTGTTCTGTACTGGGCTGCGCATTTTGCTTCATCGCACTGATGGGCGCCAGCTCCTTCGAACTCTCCGGCACCTTTATCGTCAGTCTGATCATCCTGATGTTCTACGGTCGCAAAATGCACCAGCGCCAGAACAACGACAGCGACAACAATACGGCTGAAGCGCTTTAACCGCTAACTCCTTTTTCTCAAAGCCCCTTTCGTCACCTGCTATAGCGTAGCGGGAGGGGCCCACTTTACCAGGAACAAGACTATGAACGTTATTGCTATCATGAACCACATGGGCGTCTACTTTAAAGAAGAGCCTATTCGTGAACTGCATCGTGCACTGGAAGGTTTAAATTTCCGTATCGTCTATCCAAACGACCGAGAAGACCTGCTGAAGCTGATTGAAAATAACTCCCGCCTTTGCGGCGTCATTTTCGACTGGGATAAATATAACCTTGAGCTTTGCGAAGAGATTAGCAAGCTGAACGAGTATATGCCGCTGTACGCCTTCGCCAACAGCTACTCTACGCTGGACGTCAGCCTCAACGATCTGAGAATGCAGGTTCGCTTCTTTGAATATGCTTTAGGCGCCGCAGCCGATATCGCGGCGAAAATTCGCCAGAATACCGATGAATACATCGACAATATTCTGCCGCCGCTGACAAAAGCACTGTTCAAATATGTGCGCGAAGGGAAATATACTTTCTGTACGCCTGGCCACATGGGCGGGACCGCTTTCCAGAAAAGCCCCGTCGGCAGCATCTTTTATGATTTCTTCGGCCCGAACACGATGAAATCCGATATTTCGATTTCCGTTTCCGAACTGGGTTCGCTGCTGGACCACTCCGGCCCGCATAAAGAAGCAGAAGAGTATATCGCCCGCGTCTTTAACGCCGAACGTAGCTACATGGTGACGAACGGCACCTCTACGGCGAACAAAATCGTCGGTATGTACTCCGCGCCGGCAGGCAGCACGGTACTGATTGACCGTAACTGCCATAAATCGCTGACCCATCTGATGATGATGAGCGACATTACGCCGATTTATTTCCGCCCAACCCGTAACGCCTACGGTATTCTTGGCGGTATCCCGCAAAGCGAGTTCCAGCACGCCACTATCGCTAAACGGGTAAAAGAGACGCCTAACGCAACCTGGCCGGTCCATGCTGTTATTACTAACTCAACCTATGACGGTTTGTTGTATAACACTGACTACATCAAGAAAACTCTGGATGTGAAGTCCATTCATTTTGACTCCGCCTGGGTGCCTTATACCAATTTCTCCCCTATTTATCAGGGTAAATGCGGTATGAGCGGCGACCGTGTAGAAGGCAAAATCATTTATGAAACCCAGTCCACGCATAAACTGCTGGCGGCGTTTTCACAGGCATCCATGATTCATGTTAAAGGCGACATTAACGAAGAAACCTTTAACGAAGCCTACATGATGCATACCACCACTTCTCCGCACTACGGTATCGTAGCATCTACTGAAACCGCAGCGGCGATGATGAAAGGTAATGCAGGTAAACGCCTGATTAACGGCTCTATTGAACGTGCGATTAAATTCCGTAAAGAAATTAAACGCCTGAAAAGCGAATCCGACGGCTGGTTCTTTGACGTATGGCAGCCGGAACATATCGATGGGGCTGAGTGCTGGCCGCTGCGTTCAGATAGCGCATGGCATGGCTTCAAAAATATCGATAACGAACACATGTACCTCGACCCGATCAAAGTCACTATCCTGACGCCGGGGATGAAGAAAGACGGTACGATGGATGAATTCGGTATTCCGGCAAGTCTGGTCGCCAAATATCTCGATGAACGCGGCATCATCGTAGAAAAAACCGGTCCATACAATCTGCTGTTCCTGTTCAGCATTGGTATCGACAAAACCAAAGCTCTGAGCCTGCTGCGCGCGCTCACTGAATTTAAACGCGCCTTTGACCTGAACCTGCGCGTCAAAAACATTCTGCCGGCACTGTACCGCGAAGCGCCTGAGTTTTATGAAAATATGCGCATCCAGGAACTGGCGCAGAATATTCATAAACTGGTCGAACATCATAATCTGCCGGACTTAATGTACCGTGCGTTTGAAGTGCTGCCAAAAATGGTGATGACGCCGTATACTGCGTTCCAGAAAGAGCTGCATGGCGAAACGGAAGAGGTGTATCTTGAAGAGATGGTTGGTCGCGTCAACGCCAACATGATCCTTCCTTACCCTCCGGGAGTGCCGCTGGTGATGCCTGGTGAAATGATCACCGAGGAAAGCCGTCCGGTACTGGAATTCCTGCAAATGCTGTGCGAAATCGGCGCTCACTATCCGGGCTTCGAAACCGATATCCACGGCGCCTATCGTCAGGCAGACGGACGTTACACCGTTAAGGTGCTGAAAGAAAATACGAAATAAGTACCAAAGGGAAGTGGCAAGCCACTTCCCTTTTTTCACGCAGCAAGGAGACGTTATGAAAACACCCTCACAACCGCGCGCGATTTTTTACATCGTGGCGATTCAAATTTGGGAATACTTCAGCTTTTACGGCATGCGTGCCTTACTCATCCTTTATCTTACCCACCAGCTTGGTTTTAATGACAGCCACGCGATCAACCTCTTCAGCGCCTACGCCTCTTTAGTTTACGTTACCCCTATTCTTGGCGGCTGGCTTGCCGACCGCCTGCTTGGCAACCGCGTGGCGGTTATCACCGGCGCCTTATTGATGACGCTGGGTCATGTGGTATTGGGCTTAGAATCTGATTCAACGCTGAGTTTATATGCGGCGCTGGCCATTATTATCTGCGGCTACGGCTTGTTTAAATCCAATATTAGCTGTCTGCTGGGCGAACTTTACGCCCCTGATGACAACCGCCGCGACGGGGGATTCTCGCTGCTCTACGCCGCCGGAAATATTGGATCGATAGCCGCGCCGATCGCCTGTGGTCTGGCGGCGCAGTGGTATGGCTGGCATGTCGGCTTTGCGCTGGCGGGCGTCGGAATGTTCATCGGCCTGCTCATCTTTTTAAGCGGTCATCGCCACTTTCAGCAGACGCGCGGTGTTAATCGCCCCGCGCTGCGGGCGGTTAAATTCGCCCTTCCAACCTGGGGTTGGCTGGTATTAATGCTGTGTATCGCGCCGGTATTCTTCACTCTCCTGCTGGAAAATAACTGGTCTGGCTATGTGCTGGCCATTGTCTGCGTCTTCGCGGCGCAACTCATCGCCCGTATTATGGTTAAATTTCCCGAACACCGTCGCGCCTTGTGGCAAATCGTTCTGTTAATGATCACCGGCACTCTCTTCTGGGTTCTGGCGCAGCAGGGCGGAAGTTCGATCAGTTTATTCATCGACCGTTTTGTCAACCGCCACTGGCTGAATATGACCATCCCCACCGCATTGTTCCAGTCGGTCAATGCGATTGCGGTGATGGCGGCGGGCGTGGTGCTGGCGTGGCTGAGCAGCCCGAAAGAGAGCGCCCGCTCGGTGCTGCGCGTCTGGCTTAAATTTGCCGTGGGGCTGGTATTAATGGGCGGCGGTTTTATGCTGCTGGCGCTAAACGCGCATCAGGCCCGGTTAGACGGGCAGGCATCAATGGGAATGATGATCGCAGGGCTGGCGCTGATGGGCTTTGCGGAGCTGTTTATTGATCCGGTCGCGATGGCGCAAATTACCCGCCTCAACCTGCCTGGCGTCACGGGCGTACTAACCGGTATTTATATGCTGGCGACCGGCGCGGTCGCTAACTGGCTGGCTGGCGTCGTCGCGCAACAAACCACGGAATCGCAAATTAGTGATACGGCGGTAGCCGCCTACGGACACTTTTTCTCGCAAATGGGCGAGTGGACGCTAAGTTGCGTGGCGCTGATCGTCGCCATTGTCGGCCTGAGATGGATTTGCACCCGGACTACGTCGGCGCTACCGCAGGGCGATTAAACGGTGGTTCGCTGCCCACAAGGAGGAGACGGGCAGCGAATCGGCACATCAGATAGCCGCGTCGTCTTCTTCGCCAGTACGGATACGAATAACGCGGGCGACATCAAAGACAAAGATCTTACCGTCGCCGATTTTCCCCGTCTGCGCGGTACGAATGATGGTGTCAACACAGGTATCCACGATGTCGTCAGGCACAACGATTTCAATTTTTACCTTCGGCAGAAAATCCACCATATATTCCGCGCCGCGATACAGCTCGGTGTGGCCTTTTTGACGGCCAAAGCCTTTGACTTCAGTGACCGTCATGCCGGTAATACCTACCTCGGCCAGCGCTTCACGGACATCGTCCAGCTTGAAGGGTTTAATAATCGCATCAATCTTTTTCATGCTATTCCTTGAAAAGGTCGCCTGTGTTTTGATCGGTTAAACGTAACATATTTCGCGCTACTTTACGGCATGAAAACTACTCTTTGAAATCATTCGCATCCAGTTCGTGACGGGAGAGTAGCTTATAGAATTCCGTGCGGTTGCGCCCCGCCATCCTTGCCGCGTGCGTCACGTTACCTTTGGTAATTTGCAGTAACTTGCGCAGATAGTTCAGTTCAAATTGGTTTCGCGCTTCGGCAAAGGTGGGCAGCGCGGTGTTTTCGCCTTCCAGCGCCTGCTCGACCAACGCATCGCTGATCACCGGCGAAGAGGTTAACGCCACACATTGTTCAATGACGTTGACCAGTTGGCGCACGTTGCCCGGCCAGCTTGCCGTCATCAGCCGTTTCATTGCATCAGTAGAAAAGGCGCGAACAAACGGTTTATGCCGCTGTGCCGACTGTCTGAGCAGATGATTAGCCAACAGCGGAATATCCTCGGTACGCTCCGCCAGCGCCGGAATTTTCAGGCTCACGACATTCAGCCGGTAGTACAAATCTTCACGAAATTCGCTCCGCGCCATCGCCTTCGGCAGATCGCGGTGCGTCGCGGAAATAATTCGCACGTCGATATCAATATCGCGATTGCTGCCCAACGGCCTGACTTTGCGCTCCTGTAACACCCGCAGCAGCTTCACCTGTAACGGCGCGGGCATATCGCCAATTTCATCCAAAAATAGCGTGCCGCCTTCCGCCGCCTGGAACAACCCTTCACGATTGCTCACTGCGCCGGTAAAGGCGCCGCGCGCATGACCGAATAATTCGGACTCCAGCAACTGTTCCGGCAACGCGCCGCAGTTGATGGCGACAAACGGCTTGTTATTGCGCGGGCTGGCATTATGAATCGCCTGTGCGAAAATCTCTTTCCCGGTGCCGCTTTGTCCGTTAATCAATACGCTGACATCCGACTGCGCGACCATGCGCGCCTGTTCAAGCAGTCGCAGCATCAGCGGGCTACGGGTAACGATAGCGTTGCGCCAGCTATCGTCCGTCGCGGGAGCGGACTGCTCCAGCGCTTCATCTATCGCTTTATATAACGCGTCTCTGTCGAGAGGCTTCGTCAAAAAGCTGAATACGCCTTTCTGGGTAGCGGCCACCGCATCCGGAATAGAACCATGCGCCGTCAGAATGATAACCGGCATTCCGGGCTGTACTTTCTGAATTTCTGTGAACAGTTGCATACCATCCATTTCATCCATGCGCAGGTCGCTTATTACCAGATCCACTTTTTCCCGATGCAGTACCCGTAATCCTTCCTGGCCGCTCTCTGCGGTCACGACGCTGTATCCTTCACTGGTCAGGCGCATACCGAGCAATTTCAGTAATCCGGGATCGTCATCGACCAGCAACAGGTGCGCCGGTTTACGGCTTATCATGGCGTTACCTCATCTTGTGACGGCGACGGCGCCGCGCCATCTTCAGACGTCGCGGGTTTGTCATTCGTATGTGGCGTATCGGCGTTGTAATTCCCTGCCGGTTTTCGTGTCGAAAGCTGGCGCTCAATATCGGTTAAACTCTCCAGCTTACGGGTGGTAAGATCGAGCTGCGTTTGCAAAGCCTGTTGCTGCTGGCGCAGCGTATCCAGCTCACTATCTGACGTTTGCTGGAGTTTGCTATAACGCTGACGTTCGGCAGAAAGTGCTAATTGCAGCGCCTGACCGTCATGCCAGATTTGGTAGACGGGCCGTACCTGAGCCGGTATTTGCGCGCTTAACGCCTCCAGACGGGTCACTATGGCGCGCCGCTCCGGCGGCGTAATTTTTGCATCCGCCAGTAAGATCCCGCGCCTGAAGGCATTCTGCCAGTTATCATCCGTCAACGCGCGCGCCTCTGCGCGCGACTGAACCGGCATCAGACGATCGGCGCAGTCAATCGTGCGTAGCCAGTACAGCGGATTCGTCTCCACCGCCTGCCCGCGTAGCGACCAGATATCCGCGCACGCCGTCGGGAGATAATCCGCCAGTTGATAATGGGGGAGCGTGTCCTGCGCTGCGCTACCGGGCAGTTGCTGTGAAGCATGGGGAACACATGCGGTCAGCGCCAGACACGATATGCCCACCGGTATTCCCCACCGCAAAAGGCATCGTTTAATAGTTTGGACGAAAACGTGTGACATACGCACCAGGCTTAAATTCATATTAGTGTTTGTCAGATGCAGGCAGCGGCAGCGAGATGCGAAAACAGACTTCCTGCGCGTTGTCATCCACCAGTTGGATCTCTCCCTGCATTCGACGAATACAATCTCTGGCGATACTCAGCCCTAACCCACTGCCTTTTACCGCCCCTTTTCGCTGGTGGCTTCCCTGGAAAAAAGGCTCAAAAATCATTTCTCTTTCGGTTTGCGGAATCGGTTCGCCGCTATTAACCACATCGATATAAACCGTGGAGCCCTGAGAGCGACTACGGATACAAATGTTACCGGATTCAGCGCCATAGTGCACCGCGTTGGAATAGAGATTATCCAGCACGCTCATCAGCAACATGGGCTCTGCTATGCAGCGTTCGGCCTCCAGGTCGACATCGGTATGCATCATTTTAGCGCGGGCAGGCAAACTGTGGGCGGAAACCACCATATCCACAAGCGGCGCGATATCGACCGCTTCCAGCTCTGTGGCACAGTCTACCAGTTTCCGGTTGTAATCAAGCAATTGCTCAATCAATTTTTGTAAATTACGACTGCTGTCATCCAGAATATCGACCACCTCTTTTTGCTCCGGCGTCAGCGGCCCAACCACCTGATCGGCCAGCAGCTCTGTCCCCTCGCGCATACTGGCCAGCGGGGTTTTCAGCTCATGGGACAGGTGACGTAGAAACTGATGGCGCTGGGATTCCAGCCACGCCAGACGCTCACTCAGCCAGATAATGCGCTGCCCCACCGATCGTAATTCACGCGGACCGGTAAAGGTGACGGTATTCCCCAAAGAACGGCCTTCGCCCAGGCGATTAATCATCCGTTCAATTCCTTTCACTGGCCCGATAATCATGCGGGTAAAAAGTAGCACCATCGCCAGGCTCACCAGAAATAGCACCAGCGCCTGCCAGCCGAAAAATTGTCCGCGCTCGGCGATTTCTTGTTGTAACTGCTGCCCGCGCGAGTAAACCACAGTACGCGTCGCCTGCACCATTTCCGTATTAGCGTTGGCAAAGGCCTCCAGACGCGCGGCCGCTGCCGCTTCCGGGCCGCTATCTTTACACTGCAATTGCGCCAGCGCGTTTAAATCCTGACGTAACGCCTGATACAACTTATCATCCGGCAAGACGCCGGCATGGGCGTCCAGCATATCGCTATAGCGCTTACGCTGGCTTTGATACACTTTTGCCAGCGTCGGATCGTCAAGCACGCAATACTGTCGGTAGCTTCGCTCCATCTCCAGCGCGACGTTGGTCATCGCCTCGCTGCGCCGGGCGTCAATAAGCGTGCTGCGGTTAGTCACCGCAGCCTGATCGCTTAACGCGTTGAGGCTTTGCCACGCCTGCCAGGCCAGAACCAGCAACGGCAGCAGGATCAGCAAAAAGGCCAGCATGACCAATTGTCGTAAAGAACGGGGGAAAACAGACCAGCGCTTCAACGTGTCGCTCACATAAAAGAAGAATAAAAAAGATGCTAACCGAGGGAAGCGCCAGATACAACAAAGCCGGGCTAAACCCGGCTTTGTTATGGAATAAGGCGGTGCCTAACTCGACGTTTCGCCCGGAGGTTGATAAAGCTACGCTATTATCAGAAGTTGGACGGCAGGCACCTTGTTGTGCGTCATTCGAAGTTTATGTAGCGCGTCCCTAAGGGGCTGACATAAGAAGGTGAATGAGCCACTGGTTACCATTATGCAGTAATTGTGCCAACATTCAAAAGACTTTGTTAACACAATGATAGATATGAAAAATATCGTTATTCATGCTAAAAATGGCTCTGCCTGTTTTTTGCCCTTTCTGTCGCCAATCAGCAACACCTGCAACACCTAAAAATAAAACAATTTAAAATCAAATAGTTAAATGTCTCTTTTTGGCGACAACCTATCCCCCACTCATGTCGGGATTTCCCGACACTTTAATCTTGCGGCATAAGCACTAGTTTATTGCCGGATGGCGGCGTAAACGCCTTATCCGGCCTACCGCTTGACGTTCAAGACGGTAGCTACAACCACGCTTCCCCGTGGGCCTGATAAGCGCCGTCTACAAAAAAGCCCCTCGTGAAGAGGGGCTTAATGGCTATCGGGCTAATTAACCAAGCTGCTTACGCGCATTACGGAAGATACGCATCCACGGGCTATCCTCGCCCCAGTTTTCCGGGTGCCAGGAGTTGGCGACGGTGCGGAATACGCGTTCCGGATGCGGCATCATAATCGTCACCCGACCGTTTTCGGTCGTCACCGCCGTGATGCCATTCGGCGAACCGTTCGGGTTAGCCGGATAGGTTTCAGTCACCTGACCAAAGTTATCAACGTAGCGCAGGGCGACCAGGCCTTTGCTCTCAAGCGCGGCAAGATGCGCATCGTCACGCACCTCAACGCGCCCTTCCCCATGGGAAACCGCAATCGGCATCTGTGAGCCTACCATTCCTTGCAGCAGCAGCGATGGGCTTTGCGTCACTTCCACCAGACTGAAGCGGGCTTCGAAGCGGTCAGAATGGTTACGTACAAAACGCGGCCACAGTTCGCTGCCCGGGATCAGCTCGCGCAGATTCGACATCATCTGGCAACCGTTGCACACCCCAAGCGCCAGCGTCTGCGGACGATGGAAGAAGGTTTCGAATTCGTCGCGCACCCGATGGTTAAACAGAATGGATTTCGCCCAGCCTTCGCCCGCCCCCAGCACGTCGCCGTAGGAAAAGCCGCCGCAAGCCACCAGCGCGTGGAAGTTACCCAGACCGATACGACCGCCCAGCAGGTCGCTCATATGGACGTCAATCGCGTCAAAGCCCGCACGATGGAACGCCGCCGCCATCTCCACGTGAGAGTTCACCCCCTGCTCGCGCAGTACAGCGACTTTCGGTCGTGCGCCTGTCGCAATGTACGGCGCGGCGATATCTTCATTAATATCAAACGACAGCTTCACGTTGAGGCCCGGATCGGCATCATTCGCTTTCGCCTCGTGTTCCTGGTCGGCACATTGCGGATTATCGCGCAGACGCTGCATCTGCCAGGTGGTTTCCGCCCACCAGACACGCAGCGTAGTACGGCTTTCGCTGAATACCGTCTGGTCATTAGCGGTAATCACAAAGCGATCGCCAGCCAGGGCCTGACCAAGGTAGTGGACGCAGTCAGCAAGGCCGTACTGCGCCAACAGCGTTTCGACCGCGTCTCTGTCTTCAGCGCGTACCTGAATCACGCCGCCCAGCTCCTCATTGAACAGCGCAGCCAGATGGTCATCGCCCAGCGCAGCGATATCGACCTGCACGCCGCAGTGGCCGGCAAAGGCCATCTCGGCCAGCGTCACCAGCAGACCGCCGTCGGAACGGTCGTGCCAGGCCAGTAATTTACGCGCAGCGACCAGCGCCTGCATGGCGTCATAGAAGCCTTTCAGTTGCGCGACGTCACGCACGTCCGCGGGTTTGTCGCCAAGCTGACGATAGACCTGCGCCAGCGCCGTTGCGCCCAGCGCGTTGTGGCCCTTGCCAAGATCGATCAGCAGCAAGGCGTTATCTTCCGTTGACAGCTGCGGCGTAAGGGTGTGACGCACGTCCTCCACGCGGGCAAACGCGGAAATCACCAGCGACAGCGGCGAGGTCATTTCGCGCTGTTCGTTACCTTCCTGCCAGCGGGTTTTCATCGACATCGAATCTTTGCCCACCGGAATCGTCAGGCCAAGCTGCGGACAGAGTTCCTCTCCCACCGCTTTAACCGCGTCATACAAACCGGCATCTTCGCCAGGATGACCGGCTGCCGCCATCCAGTTAGCGGAAAGCTTAATGCGCTTGATATCGCCAATCTGCGTCGCGGCAATGTTAGTCAACGCTTCACCGACGGCCAGACGGGCGGAAGCGGCAAAGTCCAGCAGCGCCACCGGCGCGCGCTCGCCAATCGACATCGCTTCGCCGTAGTAGCTGTCGAGGCTGGCGGTAGTGACCGCGCAGTCAGCCACCGGAACCTGCCACGGGCCAACCATCTGGTCACGCGCCACCATACCGGTGACGGTACGGTCGCCAATAGTGACAAGGAAGGTTTTTTCCGCCACGGTCGGCAGATGCAGAACACGATTTACCGCGTCGGCAATCGTGATATCCGCGCGGTTCAGCGCATCGCCTTTCGCCTTCAATGTTTGCACATCGCGGGTCATTTTCGGCGTTTTGCCCAGCAGGACATCCAGCGGCAGGTCGATCGGCTGATTGTCGAAATGGTTATCATGCAACGAGAGATGCTGTTCTTCGGTAGCGTCGCCAATGACCGCATACGGCGCGCGTTCGCGCTTACACAGTTCGTCGAACAGCGGCAACTGGTCAGCCGCGACCGCCAGCACATAGCGCTCCTGGGATTCGTTACACCAGATTTCCAGCGGGCTCATGCCTGGCTCGTCGCTAAGAATGTCGCGCAGTTCGAACTTCCCGCCGCGCCCGCCGTCGCTCACCAGCTCCGGCATCGCATTGGAGAGACCGCCCGCGCCCACATCATGGATAAACAAGATTGGGTTGGCGTCGCCCAACTGCCAGCAGCGGTCGATCACCTCCTGGCAGCGGCGTTCCATTTCCGGGTTATCGCGCTGAACAGAGGCAAAATCGAGATCCGCATCAGACTGGCCGGAAGCCATTGAAGAAGCCGCCCCGCCGCCGAGGCCGATATTCATCGCCGGGCCGCCAAGGACGATCAGCTTCGCGCCGACGACGATCTCGCCTTTCTGCACGTGATCGGCGCGAATATTACCGATCCCGCCCGCCAGCATGATCGGCTTATGGTAGCCGCGCAGCTCTTCGCCGTTGTGGCTGTTCACCTTCTCTTCGTAGGTACGGAAGTAACCGGTCAGCGCCGGGCGACCAAATTCGTTGTTAAACGCCGCGCCGCCCAGCGGACCTTCGGTCATGATATCCAGCGCGGTGACAATACGTTCCGGCTTGCCAAAATCCTCTTCCCACGGCTGTTCAAAGCCCGGAATACGCAGGTTGGAAACAGAGAAGCCCACCAACCCGGCTTTTGGTTTCGCGCCACGCCCGGTGGCGCCTTCATCACGAATTTCGCCGCCGGAACCGGTCGCCGCCCCCGGCCACGGAGAGATGGCGGTTGGGTGGTTATGCGTTTCGACCTTCATCAGAATGTGCGCGGGCTCCTGATGAAAATCGTAACGGCCAGTATTGTGGTCGGCGAAGTAGCGCCCCACCGCAGATCCTTCCATCACCGCGGCATTGTCTTTATAGGCAGAGAGCACATAGTCCGGCGTGGTTTCGAAGGTGTTTTTAATCATTTTAAACAGCGACTTCGGCTGCGGTTTACCGTCGATAATCCAGTCGGCGTTAAAAATCTTGTGGCGGCAGTGCTCGGAGTTCGCCTGGGCGAACATGTACAATTCGATATCGTTCGGGTTGCGCCCCAGTTTGGTAAACGCCTCCTGCAAATAGTCGATTTCATCTTCCGCCAGCGCCAGACCAAGACGCAGGTTGGCGTCAATTAACGCCTGACGGCCTTCTCCCAGCAGATCGACACTGGAAACCGGCGCAGGCTGATGGTGGATAAACAGTTTTTCCGCATCGGTTAAAGAAGAGAACACCGTCTCCATCATACGGTCGTGCAGCTCTGCGGCCACTTGTCGCCACTGTTCCGCCGTCAACGTCGAAGCCTCGATATAGTACGCTACGCCGCGCTCCAGCCGATCAACCTGTTGCAGGCCGCAGTTGTGGGCGATATCCGTTGCTTTTGAAGACCAGGGGGAGATGGTACCAGGACGCGGTGTGACCAACAGGAGTTTACCCGCCGGCGTATGGCTGCTAAGCGCCGGGCCGTATTGCAACAGACGGGTAAGCTGCGCCTGCTCGCTATCATTTAACGGGGCGTTCAGGTCAGCAAAATGGACATACTCAGCGTATATATTGTGGACCTGGAGGTTGGCAGCCTGAAAGCGCGCCAGCAGTTTATTGATACGGAATGCAGACAGTGCAGGCGAACCACGCAGAATTTCCATCATAAGTCTCTCGTCTTCTAAGCTTCGGTGTGCGCAAGGGGGGAAACGGCCGTCATTATAAAGAATCTGACGCGCCGACGAAACCGTTTGCGTAGAAATAAAATCACCGCTTTTTCTTGTCATACGGTGCGGCTATCGTTGCGAATAAGTTGCCAACTGGCGCATTGTTACGCAAAATGCCGCTCATTAGTGACTTATCTATTGCAGCAAAACATCTTTTTCAGCCCGAGGCAACGCACGATCCAGAGAATTAACTAATTGAAAAAATTAAAGATTAATTATCTGTTCATCGGCATATTGACGCTGCTGCTGGCAGCAGCCCTTTGGCCCTCAATCCCCTGGTTCGGTAAAACCGAAAACCATATCGCCGCGATTCAAGCCCGGGGGGTACTGCGCGTCAGTACGATCGACTCGCCATTAACCTATTCCGTTATCAACGGTAAAAAATATGGTCTGGACTATGAACTGGCGCAGCAGTTCGCCAACTATCTCGGCGTGAAGCTGAAAGTGACGGTGCGCCAGAATATCAGCCAGTTGTTTGACGATCTGGATAACGGCAATGCCGACCTGCTCGCGGCTGGGCTGGTCTACGACAGCGCACGCGTTAAAAACTATCAGCCTGGCCCCATGTATTATTCAGTTTCGCAACAGCTCGTCTACCGGGTCGGACAATATCGCCCACGTTCGCTGGCGACCGTTAACGAGAATCAGCTTACCATTGCGCCAGGGCACGTCGTGGTCAATGATTTACAGCGTTTAAAAGAGACAAAGTTTCCCGACCTGAGCTGGAAAGTGGATGATAAAAAAGGCTCGACGACGCTGCTGGAAGAGGTCATCAGCGGCAAACTGGATTACACCATTGCCGATTCAGTGGCGATCAGTCTGTTTCAGCGCGTTCATCCCGAGCTGGCCGTGGCGCTGGATGTCACGGATGAACAGCCCGTGACCTGGTTTAGCCGACTGGACGACGATAATACGCTCTCCGCCGCGCTGCTCGATTTTTTCAATTCGATCAATGAAGACGGTTCTCTGGCGCGGATCGAAGAGAAATATCTGGGACATGGCGATGATTTCGACTACGTTGATACCCGCTCTTTCCTGCGAGCGGTGGATAACGTCCTGCCGGAGCTGGAACCGTTATTTAAAAAATATGCCAAACAGATAGACTGGCGCCTGCTGGCGGCGATTTCTTATCAGGAATCGCACTGGGACCCACTGGCGACCTCGCCAACCGGCGTGCGCGGCCTGATGATGCTGACTAAAAATACTGCCCAAAGTCTGGGGCTGACCGACCGTACCGATGCGGAGCAAAGCATCAGCGGCGGCGCTCGCTATCTTGAAGATATGATGGCTAAAGTTCCCGAAACCGTTCCGGAAGACGAGCGTATCTGGTTTGCTTTAGCCGCCTACAATATGGGTTATGCGCACATGCTCGACGCCAGATCGCTGACGGTAAAAACCAAAGGCAATCCGGATAGCTGGACCGATGTGAAGCAGCGTTTGCCGCTATTAAGCCAAAAACCGTATTACAGTAAGCTAACCTACGGTTACGCGCGTGGACATGAGGCTTATGCTTATGTGGAAAATATCCGTAAATACCAGATAAGCTTGGTGGGGTATTTGCAGGAAAAAGAAAAGCAGGAAGCGGAAGCCATGAAACTGGCGCAGGATTACCCGGCGGTGTCGCCGGAGGAGCTGAATAAAGCGCCCTTCCCCCTCCTGTCGTTTTTATCGCAGTCATCAGGCTACCTGACGCATTCGCCGTCTTTACTGTTTACGCCGCAGAAGAAAGAAGAAAAATAGCGCGGTGGTCTTATCGGATGGCGACGCGTAACCTCTTATCCGGCATTGCGCTATACTGTCGGCCCCGCGCCTTCCGCACGGTCGGCTTTCTTCAGGGCTTTAATTTCCTGACGACGCATACGGAAAAAATCACTGAGCAGCGTCGCACATTCATCGCGCAGCACCCCTTCAATAATGTCGACCCGGTGATTCATTCCCGGATGGTGCAGCACATCAATTAGCGATCCGGCCGCGCCGGTTTTTGCATCGCGCGCGCCAAAGACAACGCGTCCAATGCGGCTATGCACCATAGCGCCTGCGCACATCACACAGGGTTCCAGCGTGACATACAGCGTGGTATCCAGTAACCGGTAATTCTGCAATACCAGACCGCCCTGACGCAGCGCCATTATTTCAGCATGCGCAGTAGGATCGTGGCGGCCAATGGGTCGGTTCCAGCCTTCGCCAATGACGCGATGGTTATGCACCAATACCGCGCCAACCGGAACCTCGCGTTCGTCCCAGGCGCGTTTCGCCAGCGTCAGCGCGTGGCGCATCCAGTATTCGTGATCTAATTCGACATCAGACAAAGAGGTAACTCCGGTAATGAAAGCGGGCGGCATTATACACAGACGCTATGCGTTTCACTATTCGAGCTGCTGCAACTCGCCGTGCGGCGTCACCCGCCAGCGATGCTGGCAAAAATAAAGCAGCGGGTTATCCTGTTTGCTGTCGCTGTAGCCGCTATAAAGACGCAGCGGCGTACCGATTTTACGTTCCAGTTGCGCGACTTTTTCATGGCCCAGACAGCGCACGGTTAATACCCAGCCGCCATACCGTCGCGCCATCTGGCTGGCGATGAGGTTAACGCGCGGCAACCACGGCGTATCAAAATAGACTTGCTCTACCAATGATTGCGGAGAACCGGTAATAAGCCAGATATCCGCGTCAGAGCTCAATAGATAGGTGGTCAGACGCTCCTGTACAACCGGAAACGCCGTGACGTTAGCGCGAAACCAACGGACAAAATCCGCCTGATGCGCCTGCAAACGCGTTTCGCTATGGCCAAAAGTACAGCCCCACAATAACAGACTCATCGGCCAGCGGGCCGCACGCCCTTTTACCAGTAAACCGATACCGATAATGGGCAACAACGGCAGTACGAGCAGCGCATTTAGCGGCTGACGGCGCAGCAAATAACGCAGAAAACTGCCGAACATATCCTGTTGATGTAACGTTCCATCCAAATCAAAAAAGACGACACGACGCTCGTGGCTGACCAAACCTTACTCCTCTGGATCATTGAACCCCAGCAGCCAGGTAAAAATAAACCCGGCAATTACCGCTATTAAATAGCCTAACAGATAGAACAGGACTTTTCCGGCAACAATTGTTAATGCCAGCGGCAAACCGGAAATACCAAAGGTAATTACCGTCGCCACTTTCCAGTAGCTGATCAACGCCCCGCCTACCGCGCCGCCGAGGCAAGCGCCAATAAATGGCTTACCCAATGGCAGCGTGACGCCAAAAATCAGCGGCTCGCCAATCCCCAGCAGTCCGACCGGAAGCGCGCCTTTAATCACCTTTTTGAGCCGCACATTGCGGGTTTTCATCAGTACGGCAATGGCCGCGCCTATCTGACCAACGCCCGCCATCGCCAGGATGGGAAACAGCGCGTTATAGCCGTGCGCTTGCACCAGCTCCACATGAATAGGCACCAGCCCCTGATGCAGCCCGGTCAGTACCAACGGCAGGAAGGTTCCGGCTAACACCGCGCCCACCAGAAAACCGCCGCTTACGATTGCCCAGGACGCGCCGTGAGCAATAGCGTCTGAAATCCAGCCGCCAAGCGGTTGCAGAGCGACAATCGCTACCGCGCCGGTGATAACAGTCGTCAATAAAGGGTTAAGAATTAACTCCAGCGACCCCGGCAGCAGCTTACGGAACTGGCGCTCAATCCAGCACATTAACGCCACCACCAGCAGGACGGCGATAACGCCGCCCCGTCCCGGCTGAAGCGCCTCGCCAAAGAGCGTAATCTGCGCCAGTTGCGGGCTGGAAAGGATCCCCGCCATCACGCCGCCTAACGCCTGCGATCCGCCAAAGACTTTCGCGGTATTGACGCCAACCAGAATGTTCATGATAGCGAACACCGCGCTACCAAATATCCCCATCAGGCCCAGCAGGTTAGGATAGTGGACGGCAACATCGCCAACGATATCCGGACGTTTAAGAATGTTGATAATGCCGGTAATCAAGCCGGATGCGATAAAGGCGGGGATAAGCGGAATAAAAACATTCGCCAGCTTACGCAACGCATCGCTCATCGGCGCTTTATACTTCGCTTTCACCTCGGATTTGGTACGCGCCATAGCGTCGTCCGGCTTTACACCACCTGCGGCAATCTGCACGCGCATCGCATCAACCACCTGTGCAGCCTTCCCCGGCCCAACGATCAGTTGATGTTGCTCCCCTTGCTTTACGTATCCACTGACGCCAGGCAACGCTTTTAAGCGCGGAATATCCAGTTGGCTGTCGTCCTGTACTTCCACCCTGACTCGCGTCATACAGTTTTCCAGGCGCAGAATATTTTGCTCTCCGCCGATACCACGTAAAATGTCGCTGGCGAGCGCTGCCGTCTTATCCATACACACCTCTTTAGTGTTCTAACGCCGCCCTTAAAAAGCCTTGATGAGCAGCGAGTTTTTCCCTGGCGGCTGCAGCATCCAGCCCCGTAAGCGCCATCAAAATGGCGGGCTTAACCTCAAAATCGGTCTGTTTCAGCAACGTTTCCGCCTCTTCACGACCTATCCCGGTCGCTTCAACGACCATCCGACACGCGCGATCGACCAGTTTGACGTTGGTGGCTTTCATATCCACCATCAGGTTTTGATAGACCTTGCCGAACTTCACCATCGCGCCGGTAGAAATCATATTGAGCACCATTTTCTGCGCGGTGCCGGATTTCAGCCGCGTGGAGCCGGTAAGCGCTTCCGGCCCGACAACGGGCGAAATAGCGATATTAGCCTCCCGCGCAATAGGCGAATCTGGATTACAGGAGACGGCAACAGTGGTACAACCGGACTGTCGCGCATAGCGCAGGCCGCCAATCACATAGGGTGTACGACCCGACGCCGCGAGCCCCACGACCAGATCCTGTTCTTGCAGATTTAGCGCGACAAGATCGTCTTCGCCTGCCTGTTGGCTGTCTTCCGCGCCTTCGACCGCTTTCAGCAACGCGCCCGGCCCGCCGGCAATCAGTCCGACGACCAGACCGTGCGGAACGCCAAACGTCGGGGGGCATTCTGAGGCATCCAGTACGCCAAGCCGACCACTGGTGCCCGCGCCCATATAGATGATACGTCCGCCAGACTTCAGCGCCGCCGCCGCGGCATCCACCGCACGCGCAACGTCAGGCAGAGTGGCTTTTACTGCTTCCGCTACCCGCGTATCCTGTTCATTAAAACGCTTAACTAATTCAGGGGTAGGCAACGCATCCAGATCCATCGTTTGCGGGTTACGGGTTTCAGACACTAAGGTACCAAGATTCATTTTTGTCCCTCTGGAATTTTTAATTCATAATAAGCGTCCATGATGGAATAGAATATTCCCCCAGGCGAGTGAAATTTCGTTTTGTCGTCGCCATCACGTTTCGCAGGAGCTGCCCATGAACTGTTTGATTCGTATTCGCCAGCGTTATCCGGATCTCGCGCAAAGCGACAGGAAACTGGCGGATTATCTGCTCGCGCAACCGGATACGGCGCGGCATCTGAGCTCGCAGCAACTGGCGGCCGAAGCGGGCGTCAGCCAATCCAGCGTAGTCAAATTCGCGCAAAAACTGGGGTTTAAAGGGTTTCCTGCATTGAAACTGGCTATCAGCGAAGCGTTGGCCAGCAATCCTAATCCGCATTCCGTTCCCGTTCATAACCAGATTCGCGGCGACGATCCGATGCGTCTGGTCGGGGAAAAATTAATTAAAGAGAATGTGGCGGCGATGCACGCCACGCTGGACGTTAACAGTGAAGAAAAGCTGTTAGAAAGCGTCACGATGCTGCGCCACGCCCGCCGTATTGTGATCACCGGGATTGGCGCCTCTGGGCTGGTGGCGCAAAATTTTGCCTGGAAGCTACTGAAGATTGGCATTAACGCGGTGGTTGAGCGCGATATGCACGCCCTGCTGGCGACGGTGCAGGCGCTGGCGCCGGAGGATCTGCTGCTGGCGATCTCTTATTCCGGGGAGCGGCGCGAGCTGAACCTGGCGGCGGACGAAACATTACGCGCAGGCGCGAAGATCCTGGCCATTACCGGTTTTTCTCCCAACGCCTTGCAGCAGCGCGCCACCCGCTGTCTGTATACGATTGCCGAAGAGCAAGCGACGCGTAGCGCCGCTATCTCCTCGACACATGCGCAAATGATGTTGACCGACTTACTGTTTATGGCGCTGGTACAACAGGATTTAGAGCGGGCGCCGGAGCGTATTCGCCATAGCGAGGCGCTGGTAAAAAAACTGGTTTGAAAATGGCTCTTCCGCCTCATGCAGAAGAGCCATCAAGTTTATTGCGCTTCTTTAGCGTGAATCAATTGCGTCAGGAGTGTGTTAACCGGTACGGCAATATTGTTCTGAGCGCCGATTCGCGCAATCGCACCATTTAAATAGTCGATTTCGGTCAGTCGGCCTTTATGTAAATCCTGATGCATAGAAGGATAGTGGTGGCCGCTCTCACGCGGATCGAACACTTTCTTCACCGTATTCATCACCATTTGCTCAGTCAACGGAATATTCTGGCTGGCAGCAACCAATACAAACTCATCAACTACCGCTTGCGCTAAATCTAAAGCACCAGGCCGCTGACCAAATCCGCCGACATTACAATCCAGTAACGCGCAATAGGTGTTCATTACGCTATTAAAGGCTGCTTTCTTCCAGATCGATAATAATACGTCAGGGCTTATTTCAGCATTCAGTCCAGCGCTATTAAGTGTGGCAATGACCTTAGCCTCTTGAGCCGCATCCTGGCTGGCAATCGGCTGCAGTTCAATCGTTCCGGTACCGGTGGCCATAATATGCCCAGCCCCCTCCAGTTCGCTGGACCATAACGTCACACCCGCATAGATTTTCTGCCGATCGACATATTTCTCCAGCGTTTCAATATTTCCCAGACCGTTAGATAAAATCATCACCACTTTCGCGGCTGGCAGTAATGGCTTAATACGCTGTAACATGCTATCCAGCTGCATGGCTTTGGTAAACAGAATAACCAGCTCAAACTCCCCCTGGGATTCATCAGCCAACATAGCAGGGATGGGGTAATACTTCTGAGTCGTTTCCGTTTCGACAAACAACCCCTTGCTACGAATAGCGTCGACATGCTCCTGCCAGCCATCAATAAGCGTCACGTCGTGCCCGGCCTCCAGCAGCATATAGCCAAAACGACATCCCATAGCGCCTGCACCTGCGATTGCAATTTTCATTTTTATTTCCTTATTATCTGATTAATGAATTTTGGCTAAAACCGTTGCGACATATTTCTTCGTTATCAGGGTCAACACGACTCCAATAAGCAATAGCACCGTGGTTAAAATAAATACTGTATTGTAGCTTCCGGTATATTTTGCAATAGCGGATGTGACGTAAGGAGCAATAACCGCACCTACGGCAAAACCAAAATACATAAAGCCGTAGTTTAGTCCCTGGTTACGCATACCAAAATTCTGGCTGGTCAAGCCAGGGAAGATAACTAATATACCGGCATAAGCAAAGCCCACGCCCAGAGCGCTGAAATAGAATACCGAAGTATTACCGTTGAAGAACAACAGCAGCAGCATACAGACGCAGGTAAAAAGATAAACGATAACCAGAGTATTATAGCCGCCTAATTTATCGGTTAACCCTCCCCAGAACAGGCGACCAATTGAGTTAAATATCGATACCAGGCTAACGACTAATGCACCGGACAGTAAACCGTACTGCGTCATACCAATTTGCGCAGAGCTTGAGCTAATTACCATCCCAGAGAACACGCCCAGCGCCAGAATTATAAACAGCAGCCAGAAGCGTAGATCTTTCAGCATGTGCCGATAGTTTTTATCCAGTGGCGACGCTTTAATGCCTCCGCTATCTTTTGCTGGCGCGCTACGAATAAAGAACTGGACGATAAAAATAACCACCAGATAAACAATACCCAGATATAACAACGCCCGACTAACATCGTGAGTTTGCGCCATAAAATATTCGGCCAGGCGGGTGCAAAGTAGCGTCCCGACGCCAACACCCGCCAGTACGATACCGCTGGCCAGACCGCGACGGTCGGGGAAAAATTTCAGAATATTATTAAGATTACCCGTAAAAGCCAGGCCCGATCCCAACCCGGCAATGACGCCGTAGGTTAAAAACAGCATGGGCAAATTATCCACAAACCCGGACAAGATAAAACCTAAAGAAAACAGGATACCGCCGATAACTATCGCCTGCTTTCCTTTACCATTGTCGATCATTCTCCCGCCCCAAATCATCGGTAAAGGAATGATCCCCATGTTGATAGAGAATGCTAACGCCAGCGTAGCCGGATCCCAGTGATATTGCGCCATGAGTGGTGTTTTGAAATAGCTAAATGCGTAGACGCCCCCGAGCACAAAATTGATGCACACGTGAGCGGCAAGCATTCCCCAGCGGTTGATTGATGCCGACATAATTTTCCCTTTTTAAAAATGCACTGATCACAGTTTAAAAAAAGCAAAATAGGCAAACAATTTGGTATTTTTTATAATCGTTATAACAAAACCCAATCGATTGGCATTAAATTTTAATGAATATCAAACAACTACATTCCTTCCTGATATTGTGTGATGAATTACATTATGGTCGGGCAGCCAGTCGCCTGTTTATCACTCAGCCATCATTAAGTCAGCAAATCAAACAACTTGAGTCATCACTTAAAACAATATTATTTAAGCGAAAAGGTAGAGGAATTAAATTAACAAAAGCAGGCATTATTTTGCAACGACACGCTAACAAAATAATGCTGGATTTAAAAAATGCGGAAAATGAACTTCTTCCCTACCAGGATCAACAGCGCGATACGATTTCAATCGGGGTGTCAGGCAGCTACCTGGTCCTGCCCGCTTTTCGCAGCTTTATGGCACACCATCCGGCAATATCCTTAAATGTCAAAGAGTTTTCAACTGAGCAAACCATTAAAAAGCTGACGGATAGCGCCGTTGATATTGGCATTGTTTATCGAACAGCGCTCCCTGCCCAGCTAAGCTCAACCATGCTGTTTGAAGATGAAATTATCGCTGCAATTCCACTTTCTCATCCTCTGGCGACACGCGAACGTCTGCAGCTAAAAGATTTAAACGACCAGCCCATTATCGTGCTTAATGACTCTCTGCTATTAAGAGGGATCATCACCACTGAATTTAATCACCGCAAAGTCGTCCCTAACGTCATCTGCGAACTGGATAACCACTACTCATGCCTTGAGTATGCCGAAGCGCAGATTGGCATCGCATTTATTACCCGCTCGCTAACCCATTTATCGACACCCAAAAATGTTCGCCTGGTTTCACTGGGCATCCCCGCATTCTTTATTCCTGTCATGCTGGTGCATAGTAATGACCTTTCACTGGATAACGCAACCATCTGCCTGCTCCAGCAGATCAAAAATTTTTACACTGTAGATAACAAATCAGCGCCAGAAAAGAGCTGGCCCGAGCAGAAAATAGGCGTATAATGCCCGCCCGATTTGTGTTGTTTCTGAGAATTTCCTGATGGCGCTGTTAATCACCAAAAAATGTATCAATTGCGATATGTGCGAGCCGGAGTGCCCGAATGAGGCGATTTCAATGGGCGACAGCATTTATGAGATTAACAGCGACAAATGCACCGAGTGTGTAGGCCATTACGAAACGCCGACCTGTCAGAAAGTCTGCCCGATCCCCAATACGATTTTGCAGGATCCCGCCCATGTCGAAACCGAAGAACAGTTGTGGGATAAGTTTGTTCTGATGCATCACGCAGATAAACTGTAAGCGGGTTAACACACTTCCAACGCAACAATGCCTGATGACGCTATGCTTATCAGGCCGACAATATATCGGCCTGTAGGTCAGATAACGTGTTTACGCCGCCATCCGGCAAATCTAACTTTCCAGAATGACCGTAGCGCAGGCGTAATGGCGTTCATCGGCCAACGTAACATGCATGTGCGCCACACCGAGTTTTTCCGCCAGCGTTAACGCCTCGCCCCACAGCCGCAAACGTGGTTTTCCCAGCTCATCGTTAAACACTTCGAACTGATTAAATGCCAGACCGTTGCGGATGCCGGTGCCAAAAGCTTTCGCTGCCGCCTCTTTGACCGCAAAACGCTTGGCGAGAAAACGCACCGGCTGCTGATGCGTCTCCCAGATAGCCCACTCGTTGTCACTGAGCACACGCCTTGCCAGACGTTCGCCGGAACGGGAGATTACTGCCTCAATGCGGGCAATCTCTACAATATCCGTTCCCAGGCCGAGAATCGCCATTAGCCGCGCGCTTCCAGCATCAAACGTTTCATTTCAGCCACCGCCTCTTTCAGCCCCGTCATCACTGCCCGACCAATAATGGCATGACCGATATTGAGCTCGTGCATTTCCGGCAGTGCGGCAATAGCTTTGACGTTATGGTAGGTCAGGCCATGACCCGCATTTACTTTTAGCCCCAGACGGGCCGCCAGGGTCGCGGCACTGGCAATACGCGCCAGCTCTTTTGCCTGTTCCGCATCGGTTTCTGCGTTGGCGTAGCAGCCGGTATGGATTTCGATAAACGGCGCGCCGACTTCCGCCGCCGCGTTGATTTGCGCTTCATCGGCATCGATAAAGAGCGAAACCTGGATGCCAGCCGCCGCCAGGCGCGCACAGGCATCACGCATTTTATCGCGCTGTCCGGCCACATCCAGACCGCCTTCGGTGGTGACTTCCTGGCGTTTTTCCGGCACCAGACAACAGAAATGCGGCCTGGTTTCTACGGCGATCGCCAGCATCTCTTCGGTCACCGCCATCTCCAGATTCATACGCGTATGCAGCGTCTGACGCAGAATGCGCACATCGCGATCGGTAATGTGGCGACGATCTTCGCGCAGGTGTACGGTAATGCCGTCCGCGCCTGCCTGTTCAGCAATAAACGCCGCCTGTACCGGATCCGGATAGTCGGTGCCGCGCGCATTACGTAACGTGGCAACGTGGTCAATATTGACGCCTAACAGTAATTCAGCCATGACAATCCTCGTTAATCTTTCTTCGTTTTTACTGTGCGTTTGGGCATAAATTGCCGGAACAGCTCCCGGCTTTTTAACGGTTTTCCCCCAAGATACGGCTTTAATGCCATACGGGTAAAGCGTTTAGCGGCACGCAGGGTATCTACATCCGGAAATTCCCGCGCCTCCAGCGCTTTCAGGTGCCGTCCGGTAAAGGTGTTGTTATCGATGACGACGCTGGCGAAAAAGCCTTTTTCTTCGCGGTAACGGTAGGTCATGGTGTCATCCACCCGTTCGCCGCTGCCTGCACAGTGGGTGAAATTGACGCCATACCCCAGATGTCCCAGCAACGCCAGTTCGAAACGTCGCAACGCTGGTTCAGGCGAGCCGGTGGTTCCCGCCAGCGCCTGAATACAGTTCAGATAATCAAAAAAGAGTTCGGAGAAGCGCGTTTCATATTCCAGTACGCGAGAGAGGAGTTCGTTGATATACAGGCCGCTATAGAGCGTAATACCGCTTAACGGCAGCGCCAGAGAAACTGCCTCGGCGCTGCGCAGGGTTTTCACCTCGCCGCGTCCGCTGTAGCGTAGCAATAACGGCGTAAAAGGCTGTAACGCGCCTTTCAGATTGGAACGTTTAGATCGCGCGCCTTTGGCGACAAGGCGCACACGCCCCGATTCTTCCGTGAAGACGTCCAGCATCAGGCTGGTTTCGCTCCAGGGGCGACTGTGCAGGACAAATGCGCGCTGCCACCCTTCCACGCTGTGTTAACTCACAGATCGTCTACGTAACCGAGACTGCGCAGAGCGCGTTCGTCATCGGCCCAGCCGGATTTCACTTTCACCCACAATTCCAGGTGTACCGGCGCTTCAAACATCTCCTGCATGTCTTTACGCGCTTCAATACCAATGGTTTTGATTTTGGCGCCTTTGTTGCCAATCACCATCTTCTTCTGCCCTTCGCGCTCGACGAGGATCAGCCCGTTGATATCATAGCCGCCGCGTTCGTTGGTAACAAAACGTTCAATCTCAACGGTAACGGAATACGGCAGCTCGGCGCCGAGAAAACGCATCAGCTTTTCACGGATGATTTCAGACGCCATAAAGCGCTGAGAGCGATCGGTGATGTAATCTTCCGGGAAGTGGTGAATAGCTTCCGGTAAATGTTTACGCACGATACCGGCAATGGTATCGACGTTCATACCCGTTTCAGCAGAGATCGGTACGATATCAAGAAAGTTCATCTGGCTTGCCAGGAACTGGAGGTGCGGCAGCAAATCGGCTTTTTCCTGCACGTTATCCACCTTGTTAACGGCGAGAATAACCGGCGCTTTGCCATCGCGCAGTTTGTTCAGGACCATTTCATCGTCCGGCGTCCAACGGGTGCCTTCCACAACGAAAATCACCAGCTCAACGTCGCCAATCGAACTGCTCGCTGCCTTATTCATCAAACGGTTAATGGCGCGCTTTTCTTCCATATGCAGACCCGGGGTATCGACATAGATTGCCTGATACGGGCCTTCTGTATGAATACCGACAATGCGGTGGCGCGTGGTCTGCGCTTTACGGGAAGTGATCGAAATCTTCTGCCCAAGCAGTTTGTTCAGCAAGGTGGATTTGCCAACGTTCGGACGTCCGACGATGGCGATAAATCCGCAGTAAGTTTTGTCGGTGCTCATTCCAACTCCAGTTTTTTCAGCGCCTGTTCGGCGGCAGCCTGCTCCGCCTTACGACGGCTGGAACCCGTGCCAACCACCGGTTCGCTCAGGCCGCTGACCTGGCAGTGGATAGTAAATTCCTGATCGTGCGCCTCGCCGCGTACCTGCACAACCAGGTAAGATGGCAGCGGCAGATGGCGGCCCTGCAAATACTCCTGCAAGCGCGTTTTAGGATCTTTTTGTTTATCGCCCGGACTTATCTCATCCAGACGGGTTTTATACCAGTTAAGGATTAACTGCTCGACGGTCTGGATATTGCTATCGAGAAATACTCCGCCGATTAACGCTTCCACGGTGTCCGCCAGAATGGACTCCCGACGAAAGCCGCCGCTTTTTAATTCGCCCGGCCCTAAACGCAGGCACTCGCCTAAATCAAACTCACGGGCTAATTCCGCCAGCGTATTACCACGTACCAGCGTGGCGCGCATACGGCTCATATCTCCCTCATCCACCCGTGGAAAACGGTGATAAAGCGCGTTAGCGATAACGAAGCTCAGGATTGAATCGCCTAAAAACTCCAGGCGTTCGTTATGTTTGCTGCTGGCGCTGCGGTGAGTTAATGCCTGCTGCAACAGCTCCTGATGATTAAAAGTGTAGCCCAGCTTCCGTTGAAGCCGATTAATTACGATGGGGTTCATGCGATACCAATAAATGAATGCGTCAACAATCCAGCACACGAAACAGACCTGATACACGTCATCTGTCCTGCCGCATCGCTGCAGCGGAAAGAAGGTTGTCTATAACCAACGCTGTTTCGTGTGCCGTGGCGACCAAACGGCGCCAACCTAAAACTTCGGGGGAATATTCTATACACAACGACAGGGGATGTCGTTAGTCTGAGGGAATTTATCCAGGAAATAATTCACGCTGCCGCTAAAAAGACGGCAGCGTGAACGATCATTTCGTCACAGTTAGTGAATACCGCCGATACGACTCAGGCGTACACCTGTCGGCCACTCCCCTTCCTGCTTGTCAAAGCTCATCCAGATAGCGACCGCTTTACCGACCAGATTCGCTTCCGGAACAAATCCCCAGTAACGGCTATCCGCGCTGTTATCGCGGTTGTCGCCCATCATGAAATATTGTCCAGGCGGTACAACCCAGGTCGCCAGCGGTTGTCCTGGCTGTTGGTAATACATGCCCAACTGATCCTGAGCTATCGGCACCATCAGGATGCGGTGGGTCACATCGCCTAACGTCTCTTTACGTTCGGTCAGGCGAATGCCGTTTTCTTTTGTCTCGTTTAGCGGAACCTCAAAGAAACCGCTGGTCGCTTCTCCGCCGTTACGGCGGGCAAAGGTCTGTACAAAATCGCTCGGCTCAACGTTAGAGTAGGTAACCGGCAGCGCATTTTCGCACGCCTGACCGGAGCTACAGCCAGGCTGAATCGTCACCTCTTTCGCAACTGGATCATAAGTGATTTTATCGCCCGGCAAACCGACGGCGCGTTTGATGTAATCTAACTTAGGATCTTCCGGATATTTAAATACCACAATATCCCCGCGCTTTGGATGACCGGTTTCAATCAGGGTTTTCTGGTAGATCGGATCTTTAATGCCGTAGGCAAATTTTTCCACCAGAATAAAATCGCCGATAAGCAGTGTCGGCATCATTGAGCCTGACGGGATCTGAAAGGGTTCATAAAGAAATGAACGAACGATCAGAACGATCGCCAGAACCGGGAAAACCGACGCCCCGGTCTCCAGCCAGCCCGGCTTAGGCGCCACTTTATTGAGCGTAGCGTTATCCAGCGCATCTCCCGACGCCGTTTGCGCGGCAGCCTGGCGCGCCCGACGTTTTGGCGCGAAAACAAACTTATCAACGCACCATAAAATGCCCGTCACCAGTGTGGCTATCACCAGAATCAGGGCAAACATGTTCGCCATGCCAACTCCTTAGGGATTATTTATTGTCTTTACCGACATGCAGAATGGCGAGGAACGCTTCCTGAGGCAGCTCGACGTTACCGATCTGCTTCATGCGTTTCTTACCTTCTTTCTGTTTCTGCAGCAGTTTTTTCTTACGACTGATATCACCGCCGTAGCACTTCGCCAGCACGTTTTTACGTAACTGTTTTACCGTCGAACGGGCAATAATATGCGTACCAATCGCCGCCTGAATCGCGATATCAAACTGCTGGCGTGGGATCAAATCTTTCATCTTCTCCACCAGCTCGCGACCACGGCTTTGCGAGTTATCACGGTGCGTGATCAGCGCCAGCGCATCGACACGCTCGTTGTTGATTAACACATCAACACGCACCATATCGGAAGCCTGGAAGCGCTTGAAGTTATAATCCAGAGACGCATAGCCGCGCGACGTTGATTTCAGACGGTCAAAGAAGTCGAGCACCACTTCCGCCATCGGGATTTCATAGGTCAACGCGACCTGGTTACCGTGATACACCATGTTAGTTTGTACGCCGCGTTTCTCAATACACAGCGTAATAACGTTACCTAAATAGGCTTGTGGTAACAGCATATGACATTCGGCGATAGGCTCGCGCAGTTCATAAATGTTATTCAACGGCGGCAGCTTGGAGGGGCTATCAACATAGATAGTCTCTTTCGCCGTTGTTTCTACTTCATACACCACGGTCGGCGCAGTGGTGATCAGATCCAGATCGTATTCGCGTTCCAGACGCTCCTGAATGATCTCCATGTGCAACAGGCCGAGGAAGCCGCAGCGGAAGCCAAAGCCCAGCGCCGAGGAGCTTTCCGGTTCATAAAACAGTGAGGCATCGTTCAGGCTCAGCTTGCCGAGCGCGTCGCGGAAACTTTCATAATCGTCGGAGCTGACCGGGAACAGACCTGCATAGACCTGCGGTTTCACCTTCTTAAAGCCTGGCAACGCTTTTTCCGCTGGGTTACGCGCTGAGGTTAAGGTATCGCCAACCGGCGCGCCGAGGATATCTTTAATGGCGCAGACCAGCCAGCCTACTTCGCCGCACTTCAGCTCGGTACGATCAACCTGTTTCGGCGTGAAAATCCCCAGGCGGTCAGCGTTGTAGGTCTGCCCGGTGCTCATCACTTTAATTTTGTCGCCTTTACGCATGGTGCCGTTTTTAATACGCACCAGCGATACCACGCCCAGGTAGTTATCGAACCAGGAGTCAATAATCAGCGCCTGCAGCGGGCCGTCCGGATCGCCTTGCGGCGGCGGGATATCGCGCACCAGGCGTTCCAGAACATCCGTCACGCCGACACCCGTTTTGGCGGAGCAGCGTACCGCGTCCGTCGCATCGATGCCGACAATGTCTTCGATTTCTTCCGCCACACGCTCCGGATCGGCAGCCGGCAGGTCAATCTTGTTAAGCACCGGCACCACTTCAAGATCCATTTCCATCGCGGTGTAGCAGTTCGCCAACGTTTGCGCTTCTACGCCCTGGCCGGCATCCACCACCAGCAGCGCGCCCTCGCAGGCGGCTAACGAACGGGAAACTTCATAGGAAAAGTCAACGTGTCCCGGCGTGTCGATAAAGTTCAGTTGATAAGTTTCACCGTCAGACGCTTTAAAATCCAGCGTCACACTCTGGGCTTTAATAGTAATACCGCGCTCACGCTCAAGATCCATCGAATCAAGTACCTGAGCTTCCATTTCACGGTCAGACAGGCCACCGCAGATTTGGATAATACGGTCAGACAGCGTCGATTTACCGTGGTCAATGTGAGCAATGATGGAGAAATTTCTTATGTTCTTCATAAATATGAATTTTTCAACTCGCTATGCTGATAAATTTTTCTTGATGGACACAGCGGTGGACATTCCACAATAACTACCCCATCAACGACTGGCGTGCATATTACACTGTAGCTTTGCAATCGTCAGCATACGATCTGCTGATCAACAACGATGTTACATCACAATAGTGGCCCATACGACCTATAAACACGGTTACAATCAGTCCTGACATAACACATCAGGCAGGCTACCAAAGCACATTCTTGCATGCAACGTGGCAGCGGTAATCCATCCCACCGGATTGTCTTCAAGCCCCCCAGGATGTACCTCACTAATAATATAGGTAATAACTCCGAATACTGACGGTATGATTAACTACTGGTAGCTTTTTTCATTTACACGTTATCCATAAAAAACATAATAAATTCAACCAAAAATTTAATTATGTTAAGCAATGTTGATACATTTTGGTAAACAAATTATAAATACCTCTCTTTTTTCTATTGACGAAATACATTCCTGTTTTAGGATACGATAAATATCCTAAAATCAAGTGTAACACAGCTATTTATTTAATTTACCCCTACTCAAAATGAATGAGGTAAAAATGACAAGTTATACATTTTCATATGACGAAGCTTTTAGTAGGAATATAGGATGGATAACAAAAGATGAGCAGGAGTCATTACGTTATTCAAAAATAGCAATAGCTGGTATGGGCGGAGTCGGTGGATCATATCTTATAACACTGACAAGGCTAGGTGTTGGCTCTTTTCATATTGCAGATTTTGATCTTTTTGAACTTCCAAATTTCAATCGGCAAATCGGGGCAAGAGTTTCATCATTAGGTCAAACAAAAATTAGCACACTAGCTTCTATGGCTTATGATATTAATCCAGAGCTCGAATTAATCAGTTTTACAGAGGGAGTACAAGTTAGAAACTTAGATGAATTTCTTGAAGGAGTTGACATTTATATTGATGGTTTAGATTTTTTTGCCCTTGATATTCGCCGTAAAATATTTATGCGATGCAAAGAAAAGAAAATCCCAGCAATTACAATCGCCCCGATTGGAATGGGGGCTGCCTTTCTTATCTTTAGCCCTGAAGGGATGAGTTTTGAAGATTATTTCCGAATGGAAAACCAGCCACCCAAGTCTCAAATAATCCGCTTTCTACTTGGTCTAGCACCGGCAGGTTTGCATAGACCATATTTTATAGATAAAACATCCTTTAATATCGCTCACCAACGAGTCCCATCCACAGGATTATCTTGCGAACTATGTGCTGGCATTGCAACAGCGCAAGTAATCAAACTACTTCTTAACAGAGGCCCTGTATATTCTGCCCCATGGTATCAACATTTTGATGCGTATACGTGTCGCTTTGTTAGGGGAAAACTTCGTTTTGGTAACAATGGTCTTTTTCAGCGTATCAGAATAGCTCTCGCTGAAAATAAATATTTATTAGATTGAAAACTTAACAAGCATGATAGTTACCTGGAGGAGAAATGAAAAGTAGAAAAGAATTAACTTTAACATCACATAATACCAATAGACAATTACGCTTACTTACGGAACTAAGTGAAAAATTTACTCATTTAATCGCAGATACAGATACTTTACGACAGGAGTGCTTCAAATTACGATATAAAGTATATTGTGAAGAAAATGACTGGCTACAGAAAGAAAATTCATATGGTTTATTAAAAATAGAAAAAGACATATATGATAACCATTCAGCTCACGGATTGCTCATTCATAAACAAACGGGACTGTTTGCGGGTACAGTCCGTATAATATTAAATAAGACTACGACATCAAGTAATATGTTGCCAATTTATCTACTATGTCAAAGAAATAAACTCATCATGCCAGATTTAGTCCCCATTGAGAATATAGGTGAAGTTTCAAGGTTTTGCATCCCAAAAAGTTATAGAAATATCATTTTAAGGTATGAAAATCAGACCACAAAAAATTACAGCCATGTTTCACACTCTATTTCAGATATAATGACAATAAATTTAATTAAGTTATTATTAAATTTAGCAAAAGAAAACAACATCCTACAGTGGGTTGCAGAGATGACACCCAGCCTAATCATACACCTCGAAAAGCTTGGTATATATTTTGATAAAGTTGGCCACTTGATAAATTACTATGGCATGCGGCAAATTTGTTATAAAAAACTCGATGAGTTGATTATAAAAATTAACATTGAGCGCCCAGACATTTGGAATCTAATCTCTAAAAATAGCTGATAAAAAATAGAGGATATCATAATGAGTACTCCCTTAGACAAAATTAAAAAAGCTTACAACTCTCCTCCTTGGTGGTACGATATTCGCGGTTTTTTCATTTTAATTTTCTCTTATCGAAGTAGCCTGAGAGAACAGATACGCTTTTTTGGAGTAAATATGGGTAATAAACATTTAGAAGTTGCTATTGGATCTGGCACCCTAACTTGTTTAGAACTCTTCTGGCGAAGAATTAATAAGTTACCGAATGTTGAGATCATTGGTGTTGATTATGCTATACCTATGCTAAATGGGGCAATAAAACGGTTTCGTAAAAACCCTAACGTAAAGCTTTATCACACAGATGTGGCAAAAATGCCTTTCAAAGATAATGAATTCAATACAGTGAATGTAGCCAACGCAATGCACTGTTTTCCTGATATTGATATGGCTTTACTTGAGATATGGAGAGTAACCCAACCAAGAGGTACATTAGCAGCCAATATTTTATTATACCCAAGCACCGGTTCGTATACTTTAAAGAAGCTGGCGGAATTTATTAACACTTGGGGTATGCGTAAGGGTATTCTATACTCTCCCTATAAAAAGCAAGATATACGTCAGCGAATAATTCAAGCTGGATGGTTTATAGAGTATGAGAGGGTAAAAGGAAATACATATAATGTACTTGCCCGAAAAATAAAATAATCCAATATGTAAACCTTACACAGCTAAAATCACAATACTGATGATTAGCCATAAACAAGTTTCTCACTCACTATAAACACTTATCAAATTTAATATCTAGCGGTGATCAAACCATAAACCGATACGGTTATCGATAGTCTATCAGTGAAATAATGAATCATAGCAACTGAGGCTATTCTTTTCCAGCGCTAATGATACTACTATAGACTGAAAACTGGTTATCCAGGCTAGCAAATTTTATTAGCGCCAACCTGATTTTTCACAACCTCATATTACTGGTTTACAGGCACTTCCGGCCAATCAGGATTTGTGGTATCCACCCGGTTTACCAATACCCTGTATTTTTTCCACTCGCCGAGCTGCGATTTCTCTTCATCTGTTGCTACTCCCAGATCAACTGCATCCTGCAACGGCGCGATTTTTTCAGATGCTATTTGCAGGAGCCTGCTCTTGGTTTCTTCCGCCTGACGAAGCTGCGCTGCTGTTTCAGCCGCTTCATCTTTTACCCACGCCTTGCCATCCCATTTCTGGTATTCACCATCTGGTGAAACTAATGTGACATTTTCGGGCAACGGGCCTGGTTCTGAAATATAAATCGGGTTGCCGGTTTGCGTGTCGTACACTGTTTCGCCGCGATGGTCCTCATGCAGATTCCACATTTCGGTTTCAGCGTCAAATATCGCAATATGACTGGCGGGAATATCCGGGGGCGCAATATCCGTACAGTTTGCCGGTAATCCCGTGTGTGGCGGTATATACGCATCACCTGCCCCAATAAATTCATTCGTATCTGAACGCAAATTATAAATTTTAATAGTCTGTGCTTTATCACTCATCTTAAAATCCATTATGCTAACCTCACAATATAATTAAAAGCAATGTTCTTCACCGTAGTTTCTGCATTACCGTCTGCGTCTACAATCACGACGTGTCCGTGTGGACCGATGTATACAGTATGGTCATGCGGGCCAATCCATGTGGTATGTGCGTGATCGCCATTCCAGCTTGTTAACTGGTCATTGCCATCACGCTGAACGCGAGCTTTTCCACCGATTGAATCACCACCGTATGTGCCGCCCGCTGAATGGTTATGACCGCCTGTTGTATTAGAACTCTTCGTTCCGTAATCAAATGACGACGTACCTTTCGTTCCCAGATCGGTATCCTGCGCTCTGGCGCTGTGACTGTGCGATTTGTTGCCATCTAGCTCCTGAGAGAGCACAGCGCGCCCGTTCGCGGGCTTGCCTTTGATTGTCCAGCCGCGCATGTCCGGAATAGTGCCGGATGGATATGCTATTGCCAGTAAGGGATATACGTTCTTATCAAATGCTTGCCCCTGCATCAGGGCGTAACCGGCTGGAGTAGTATCAGAAGGCCATGCAATCGCCGCCCCTACTGGATGCGAATCCGGAGGTGGCATCAGGCTGTTATATAGCGTATATGTCTGACCGTTCGTAGAGCTGGCAGGCTTTGTTTCTGAATATTCAGGTGTACTGTACAGCGTGACATTTGCATTACTGGTGTAATCATATTGCGCAATTAACCAGTACGCATACTGGCCGATATTAATATAA